>CAIYZI010000723.1 GCA_903930665.1 uncultured beta proteobacterium | reverse complement strand
TTACCCATATTGACCAGATAGCCTTAGCAGGCACATTCAGTAAGCAAGTTTTTTTGCTAAAGCATGATTACAATAGGGAATGCTTACCAATTCTTACTTAAAATTTCTGGTCGCTAGTCATAAACTTCTCTCCGAATTCTCTGGGGATGAAAAACTGGTTTTAGAAGAAGTTGTCAAAAAGGGGTCCGAGAACCCATACCGCGTTCAAGAAATTATTTCCATGCATTCCATTGCCTCTCAGGCAACCCTTCACAAAGTTCTCTCGAATCTCGTGACTCGTGGATTTCTCAATCTGAAAACGAGCAAGGAAGACGGGCGAGTGAAGTTTGTTCTGCTGAGCAAGAAATCTGAAAAGCTCGTCGAGAAATTGAACGCCCTGCTTCAGAAATCTGCTTCCTAACAACCAATAGCGCCTTAAGAGATTTCCTTAAGGGATTTCCTTAAAGGATTTGGTGCCGCTTGCCGGAATCGAACTGGCGACCTTTTCATTACGAATGAACTGCTCTACCAACTGAGCTAAAGCGGCGACTTTAATGCGTATTTTAGCGGAAACGATCCAGCAGTTTTTTACTCAATTTATCTAGCTGTGTAGAGTCTTTGATTAAAAACTGCAAACCATTGGAATCTGCTATCAACAAGGTATTGCCTGCAATACGGCGAATATCTTCCTCGCCCTTCAGGCGAATGCGAGTGGGGCCCTTGTCAGTTTCGATATCCCAAATACTTGGGGTTGCAAATGTTGATACTTTGGTAATTTTCTCAATCACTGGCATAAGCTCCCTGGCGGCCATTTCTTCTTCTATTAAGCCTAATTCCAATTCAGGTATTGAGGCGATATCCGAAAACCAGCAAAGCTCTTTACCCGATTGATCCATGATGGAAATTCCCGCATTGGGCGCCGTGATCGGAAAGGCTCGAACGGGATACACACCAACATGACGAGTACCTACAGCATCCACTAATACCAATCGACCTAATGCGTCTCGCTCAAGCTGATGGGGTTTTTGATAAGCCATCACGTCATTGCCTTGACTGAGCTTATTCATACTCCACCCCCCGTATTTTTGGCGACTTCTTCCAAGACGCCCTCTTCTTGCTCATCGATACTTTCACCGATAGCACCGCCTTCAACCAATTCTGCGGCATGGCGCAATTGCGCTTGATACAGAGCGTAGTAAGCCCCTTGAGCATCCATCAACTGGTCGTGTGAGCCAATTTCGACAATCTCGCCTTTGTCCAGAACCACTAGGCGATCAGCCTTTCTCAAAGTAGATAGGCGATGGGCAATCGCAATAGTTGTTCGACCTTTTACAAGGTTATCCAAGGCACGTTGAATTTCTTTTTCAGTAGTGGTATCGACTGAAGAGGTGGCTTCATCCAAAATCAAAATACTTGGATTGATTAATAAGGCGCGCGCAATCGAAATACGCTGACGCTCACCACCTGACAAAGATTGACCACGCTCGCCCACTAAGGAGTCATATCCAAGGGGTAAACGCAAAATGAATTCATGAGCATGGGCAGCGCGGGCCGCTTCAATAATTTCCTCGCGAGTAGCATCAGGTTTGCCATAAGCAATATTCTCAGCAATCGTGCCAAAGAATAAAAATGGCTCTTGCAAAACTAACCCAATACACTTGCGATAATCGGCAATACCGATACTTCTGATATCGCGCCCATCGAGCAAAATGGCGCCAGCACTGACATCATAGAAACGGCAAATCAAGTTCACTAAAGTACTCTTGCCCGAGCCACTATGACCCACTAAACCGATCATCTCTCCGGGGGCGATATCTAAATCAATTCCCTTTGAAACTGCACGATTGCCATAGCGAAAACCTACATTACGCAAGGAGATGCGGCCTTTGACATCAACCAGGGGTGCAGGATTAAGAGGTTCCGGAACGCTCGAGACGTGATCCAAAATATCAAAGATACGCTTAGCTCCAGCTGCCGCTTTTTGCGTATGAGAAACAATCCGACTCATCGAATCCAAGCGAATATAAAAGCGCCCGATATAGGCCAAGAATGCTATGAGTACACCCACCGTAATATGACGATGCGCTACCTGCCAGATACCAAAACCCCAAACCACTAAAAGACCGGTTTCAGTTAACAAAGTCACTGTGGGTGAAAACAATCCCCAAATGCGATTCACGCGATCATTAATTTGAAGATTGTGTTTATTGGAATCCATAAAGCGCTTGAGCTCACGATCTTCCTGAGCAAAAGCCTTCACAACACGAATACCTGGAATCGTATCAGCCAAGATATTGGTGACCTCAGACCAGATACGATCAATCTTCTCAAAACCAAAGCGCAACTTATCGCGCACAACATGAATCATCCAGACGATAAATGGCAGCGGTGCAAGCGTTACCAGAGCCAGCAAAGGATCAATCGAGACCAAGATCGCTGCCGTCATAGCAATCATCAGTACATCAGTTGCAAAATCTAAAGCGTACAAAGACAGGAAAACACAAATACGATCGGTCTCAGCGCCAATGCGTGCAATCAGATCCCCTGTTCTTTTACCACCAAAATATTCGAGAGAGAGCTTAAGCAAATGCTCAAACGTAGTATTGCGAAGATCGGCACCAATGCGCTCGCTAACCAATGCAAGTAGGTAGGTCTTCCACCATCCCAAAGCCCAGGCCACAACAGAGGCGCCAAATAGCGCCAAGAGATATTTGCTTGCCAGCTGAAAATCAATTGGATTCCCACGCTCATAAGGGATCAACACGTGATCCATCAGAGGCATCGTCAGGTAAGGCGGAATTAAGGTTGCACCAGTAGATAAAAGAGTTAAGACAAACCCCAAAAGAAGTTGTTTTTTATAAGGACGAGCAAAACGCCACAACTTAAACAAAGTCCAGGTTGATGGGGGCTTGTCATCTTCTGGATCGCATGTAGGACATGCATCTGAATTAGCAGGTTTTGCACTTAAGCAGACGGCACATACCTGCTTTTCATACTCACCAGCCTCAGGATGACCCTTGCTAGGCTGGTGACCCTGAGAAAGCTGCTTAAAGGCAGACTGTAAACGGAGTACTTGAGGGTTCACTGCTAAGGTGAAATACCAAATCCTTAGTAATTTTTCAGTTGCTTCTAATTTAAGATGCCCAACACCAGCATGATCACCATGGAGAAGATGAGCCTGCGAACTCATAGGCCACAACTCAAAAGTATTGCCATCGGTCCAAATCAAGCCCTGCCCAGTCAATACCAACAAGCTTTTCTGAAAGCGTAAATCCGCATCCAGATCTAGCTCAACCCAGGCTAGAACGGAGTCAAGGGTTTTTACGGGGGACTCGGATGCCCCTAAGGCAAGCTGCCAATTACTTGGTAAGGTAGGGGCAAAGGACGTGATTTCTGAATTCATTTACTCTAAAAGTATAGTGGAGCTGAGTTTTTTCAATTTATAAGTTCTGTCAACCTTCCAGACTAGAAAACCGTTAAATTATCAAAGTAAGTCTTTTAACGTATTTTTGCTAATTTTGTGGATTTTCAATAACTACTAAAACAGAGAGATAGTCTGGGGTTTACTGCCAAACTAAGGCATAAACCCCTCCCCGCTCCACACATGCCCCAATTACTAGATAAAACTATCGAGATCTTGAGCGTCAAGCATCTCCGCGGTCCCAATATGTGGACCTACCACCCTGTCATCGAGGTTTGGATAGACATTGGTGACCTGGAGGATTACCCCTCTAACCTGATTCCTGGCTTTTACGAGCGTTTAGTCAAAGCGCTACCTAGCCTGCAAGAGCATCGCTGCAGCTATGGTGAAACTGGTGGTTTTTTAAAACGGGTCGAAGAAGGCACTTGGCCAGCCCATATTTTGGAACACCTCACCTTAGAACTCCAAAATCTCGCTTGTATTCCCGGCGGGTTCGGAAAAGCCCGTGATGGCGACCGTCGCAGCGTTTACAAGGTCATTGTGAGCGCCATTAACGAGGAAGTTACCCTTACTGCCCTCAAATACGCTCGCGACCTGTATCTTGCAATCGCTCAGGACACCAAAGATCCTGTTGCTCAAGTTCAAACCATCCTCGAAAATTTACGTGATCTAAGTGATGACCTCTTACTAGGTCCAAGCACGGCATGCATCGTCAATGCTGCTGAAGAAAGAGGCATTCCCTCCATTCGCCTATCGGATGGTAATTTAGTGCAATTGGGCTATGGCTCAAAACAACGCCGTATTTGGACTGCAGAGACAGATCAGACTAGCGCCATTGCTGAAACCATCTCTCGAGATAAAGACTTAACCAAAAGCCTTCTAGCCAGTGCTGGTGTGCCAACGCCAGAAGGAAGGACAGTCACCAGTCCTGATGACGCTTGGGAGGCTGCTCAAGATATTGGCTTACCAGTCGTGGTTAAACCCATTGATGGCAATCATGGTCGGGGGGTATTTATCAATCTTTATACCCAACAAGAAATTGAAGCTGCTTATGCAGTTGCGATTGATGAAGGTAGCGAAGTCTTAGTTGAGCGTCACATCATTGGTGATGAACATCGCTTACTAGTCGTAGGCAACAAGGTAGTAGCTGCTGCAAAAGGTGAAACCGTTTGGGTTACTGGTGATGGTAAACACACCATTTTGGAGTTAATTCAAACCCAAATTAATTCAGATCCTCGGCGTGGCACGGCAGAAGAACACCCCCTAAATCCCGTGCGAATTGACTCTGCGGTAGAGCTTGAATTAACCCGCCAAAAATTGACCGGTGCAAGCATTCCGGCCTTAGATCAAAAGGTATTGATTCAAAGTAATGGCAATGTGGCTTTTGATGTCACCGACTTGGTTCACCCTGATGTTGCCAACCAAGTGGCTCTAGCCGCACGGGTAGTGGGCCTGGAAATTGCGGGCGTAGATTTGGTTGCTCAAGATATTAGTAAGCCACTGGAATCCCAAAATGCGGCGATTGTTGAAGTCAATGCTGGCCCTGGCCTCTTGATGCATTTAAAACCTGCTAGCGGTAAACCACAGCCCGTTGGTAAAGCCATCGCCGACCACCTCTTCCCATCAGGTGTGGATTTCCGCATCCCCGTCATTGGTGTGTGTGGCGAAAAGGGCAAGACTCCCGTCGCAGAAATGATCGCCCATTTTTTACGCTTGACCAATAAATATGTTGGCTTGTCTTCAAGCAAAGGTTTATTTTTTGGACATCGTGCGATTCAAAAAAGCAATGCCGCCAATTGGGAAAATGCACGACGCACTTTATTAAACCGCTCTGTAGAGGCTGCGGTGATTGAGAACAACCACCTCTCGATGTTGATTGAAGGTCTTGCTTATGATCGTTGCCAAGTGGGCGTGGTTCTCAATATTGATCCAAAAGCCAACTTCCCACAGTACGCCATCTTTGATGAAGACCAAGTCTTTAGCGTCGTTCGCACCCAAGTTGATGTCGTACTACCCAATGGTGTTGCCGTGCTCAATGCCGATGACGCCATGGTTGTCAAAATGGCAGAGCTGTGTGACGGTGAAGTCATTTTCTTTACCCAAGATCCCAAATCAGAAGTGATTGAACAGCACATCAGCAATGGTGGGCGCGCTGTTTTAGTTGGCAAACAACAAATCACCCTCAAGTCTGACAAGTTAACCCAGAAGAGTATTCCCGTTCCAAAGCACTCAGAACCTAATGCAGATTCACCATGGAAATCCATGAATTTAGGAGCTGCTATTGCTGCGGCATGGGCCTTAGACATTCCATTCAACGTTATTGAAGCTGGTGCCGAAACATTTGTTTTTGACACCAGCACATCCGCAGGGGCTTAATTGGAAATCACCCGTATTCGTATGTTGCGCGGCCCAAATTTATGGAGCCGCCACACTGCCTTAGAGGCTATTGTTTCTTGCGAACTTCATGAAAGATCAATTGATTCTATTCCTGAGTTTGAAACGAAAATTCGTGAGCGCTTTCCTCAATTAGGAAGTATGCGTCGCGGTGGTCACGGCGAGACACTTTCTTTAGCTCACGCTTTAGAACATGCTGCATTAGGCTTACAAGCTCAAGCAGGCTGCCCTGTCACCTTTAGCCGTACTGTCCAAACGATTGAGGATGGCGTCTTTCAAGTTATTGTTGAATACATTGAAGAGCTTGTAGGTCGGATGGCTTTTGACTTTGCCTTCACCCTTATTCAGGCCACCTTAAATGATGCGCCCTTTGATCTAGCCGCCGCTCTTTCTGAATTAGAAGCGCTCTATGAAGATGTTCGCTTAGGTCCAAGTACGGGATCGATTGTCGATGCTGCCGTACAACGCAATATCCCCTATCGCCGTATGACTGAAGGCAGCATGGTGCAGTTTGGCTGGGGTAGCAAACAAAAACGCATTCAGGCCGCAGAAACTAGTGACACAAGCGCGATTGCTGAAGCGATTGCGCAAGATAAAGAACTCACCAAGAATCTTCTAACTGCTGCTGGTGTATCTGTTCCTATTGGCGAAGTGGTTACTACTGCCGATGATGCCTGGCGCGCCGCTCAAAAAATTGGCGGTGCTGTCGTACTTAAACCAAAAGACGGTAATCAAGGTAAAGGCGTTGTTGCCAATATTCAGACCGAAGATGAGATTCGCGCTGGCTTCATCGTGACCCAAGCCTTTGGCCGAGAAACCATTGTTGAGCGTTACTTGCCAGGCGCAGACTACCGCTTACTAGTGGTAGGTAATCGCCTTTCAGCGGCAGCACGTCGCGAGCCTGCTCAAGTTGTTGGTGATGGCACCCACACAATCGCCCAGTTAGTGGAAATCGAAAACAAAAATCCATTACGCGGTGATGGTCATGCAACTGCGCTTACCAAAATTCGATTTGACGACATTGCGCTTGCGCATTTAGCCAGCTCCAATCTCACACCGCAATACGTACCTAAAACTGGCGAACGCGTGCTGTTACGCAATAACGCCAACCTCAGTACTGGTGGTACAGCGACGGATGTGACTGATGATGTGCATCCAGATGTTGCTGCTAGTGCTATCGCTGCAGCGCAAATGATTGGCCTAGACATTGCTGGCGTAGATATCTTATGCGAGTCGATCTATAAATCGCTTGAATCACAAGGCGGCGGTATTGTAGAAATCAATGCTGCCCCAGGTTTGCGCATGCATCTCAAACCTTCTTATGGCAAGGGTCGCGCAGTGGGTGAAGACATCATCAATATGATGTATCCACAAGGAGAAGATGGACGTATTCCAGTAGTGGCAGTAACAGGTACAAATGGCAAAACTACCACCGTACGACTGATCTCCCATCTATTAAATGAAACAGGCCTACGGGTAGGCATGACCACCACTGATGGTGTTTATATCAATCAACGCCTGATTGACTCTGGTGATTGCAGTGGTCCACGAAGTGCGCGTAATGTATTAATGCATCCAGATACTGATGCCGCTGTTTTAGAAACTGCTCGCGGTGGTATGTTGCGTGAAGGCTTAGGCTTTGACCGTTGTGAAGTTGCAGTGGTGACCAATATTGGTGAAGGTGATCATCTAGGTTTAAATTACATAACGAGCGTTGAAGATCTGGCGATCCTCAAACGGGTAATTGTTCAAAACGTAGCACCAACAGGTGCTGCAGTCTTAAATGCTGCCGATCCAATTGTTGCCAAAATGGGAGATTTTTGTACTGGGCGCGTGATTTTCTTTGCTCAGAACCAACATCACCCTGTTATCGCGGCCCATAGAGCTAAAAACAAAAAAGTCATCTTTTTTGATG
>CAIYZI010000722.1 GCA_903930665.1 uncultured beta proteobacterium | reverse complement strand
TTGCAAGGAATGCTGTCAAACAGTGTTTCCCCAGGCTTGAAGGGAGTGAACTTTTAATAAGGTTTGCTAATTGCAACTGCGCTCGCTAACCCATGATTCAATGGCTAGCGAGTCTTCACTCCAGCATTGAATCGTATTTAGCTGGAGCATTCATGAATACCGTTTCTGATTTCAATTTACAAGACTTTGTGGCAACACGTTGCGCGATTGCTGATATTTCTTTGGCAAATTTTGGCCGCAAAGAAATCGCTATTGCCGAGACTGAGATGCCTGGTCTGATCGCGATTCGTAATGAATTTGCTACGGAGCAACCATTGCGTGGTGCACGTATCACCGGTTCTTTACACATGACCATTCAAACTGCGGTGTTGATTGAGACCCTTGAGGCTCTCGGCGCAGAAGTGCAATGGGCTTCATGCAACATTTTCTCTACCCAAGATCACGCTGCTGCAGCAATTGCCGCTAACGGCACACCAGTGTTTGCTATCAAGGGCGAAACTCTTGAGCAATACTGGGATTACACCCACCGTATTTTTGAATGGGCTGATGGCGGTTTCACCAATATGATTTTGGATGATGGTGGCGATGCCACTTTGTTATTGCATCTTGGTGCTCGTGCAGAGAAAGATCAGGCCTGCTTGAACCATCCAACGAGCGAAGAAGAAACCATTTTATTTGCCGCTATTAAAAATAAATTAGCGCAAGATCCGATTTGGTATTCCACTCGTTTGGAAAAAGTTAAAGGGGTTACCGAAGAAACTACAACAGGTGTACATCGCCTGTATCAAATGTTTGCTAAGGGTGATTTGAAATTCCCGGCAATCAACGTGAACGACTCAGTGACAAAGAGCAAGTTCGACAATTTATATGGTTGCCGCGAATCTCTGGTTGACGCCATCAAGCGCGCAACTGATGTAATGATTGCTGGTAAGGTTGCTGTAGTTTGTGGCTACGGCGATGTAGGCAAGGGTTCAGCACAAGCTTTGCGCGCCCTATCTGCTCAAGTTTGGGTTACTGAAGTTGACCCAATCTGCGCCTTGCAAGCGGCCATGGAAGGCTACCGCGTTGTGACTATGAATTACGCTGCTGATAAAGCGGATATTTTTGTTTCCGCAACGGGTAACTATCACGTGATTACCCATGATCACATGGCGAAGATGAAAGACCAGGCTATTGTTTGTAACATTGGCCACTTTGATAATGAGATTGATGTTGCTGGTATTGAAAAGTATCAGTGGGAAGAAATCAAGCCACAAGTCGATCATGTGATTTTTCCTGCAGCCAATGGCTTGCCTGAGAAGCGCATCATTATTTTGGCCAAAGGTCGTTTGGTTAATCTTGGTTGTGGTACGGGACACCCTTCTTACGTTATGAGCTCTTCATTTGCAAACCAAGTGATTGCACAAATTGAGTTGTGGAATGCTGTAGGTACAAACAAATATCCAGTCGGCGTTTACACCTTGCCTAAGCATTTGGATGAAAAAGTTGCGCGTTTGCAGTTGAAAAAGCTTAATGCTCAGTTGACCGAATTAACTGATCAACAAGCTACATATATTGGCGTGACGAAGGAAGGCCCATACAAGGCTGACCACTACCGTTATTAATCTACTGCAATCAATACACAGGTCAAGATCATGGAATTAAGCGTCGAATTTTTTCCTCCTAAAACTCCAGAAGGTGAGAAGAAGTTGCATCTTGTGCGCGAGCGTTTGAGCCAAGAGCTTAAGCCAGCGTTTTATTCCGTGACTTTTGGCGCTGGCGGCTCTACGCAATCAGGCACGTTAAAGGTGGTGGGTGATATTCACGCAGCTGGAGCTGCAGTTGCTCCACATCTTTCTTGTGTCGGTAGCTCACGTGAAAGCGTGCGTGACATACTCAAGCAGTATCAGGCTTTAGGGGTCAAGCGTATTGTGGCTTTGCGAGGCGACCTTCCCTCCGGAATGGGGCAGTATGGTGAGTTTCATCATGCCAACGAGCTAGTTCAATTTATTCGCACAGAAACTGGTGATTGGTTTCATATTGATGTTGCCGCTTATCCTGAAATGCATCCCCAGGCAAAATCCCCAGCAAGCGATTTGGACTGCTTTGTGCAGAAAATGAAGGCCGGGGCAAATTCAGCGGTAACGCAATATTTCTATAACAGCGACGCTTATTTCCGTTTTGTTGATGAGGCGTATGACTTGGGTGTAACTCAGCCTGTTATTGCTGGCATTATGCCGATTACTAACAGTACCCAGTTACTTCGATTCTCAGATACTTGTGGTGCAGAGATCCCTCGCTGGATTCGCTTGCGCTTGCAATCTTATGGTGATGACATTGTCTCAATACGCGCCTTTGGTGAAGAGGTGGTCACAGATCTTTGCGATCAACTTCTAACAGCGGGTGCTCCTGGCTTACATTTTTATTCGCTCAATCAAGCAGATGCGGTTTTAGCGATTGCCGAGAACTTAAGTTTGGCGAAACAAAGCTAACAAAGCTAACTACGCTAAAACCCCCCTAAGAACCTGAGATAGATTCGGTAATGAGGATATCTAAGGGTTCGTCATGTGTCTGAATTTGCCATTGCTGGTCATTGAGTTGTTGCCAGTCAAAACCAATGCCCACGCAAAGTAGGTGTGGATTATTTTTTCTTAACTGGGCTAAGGTGCGATCAAAATAGCCGCCCCCATAACCCAGACGCCAATAATGGTTTTTTCCAGTCTCAGAAGATTGGGACCATCCCACGCAAGGTATGAAAATGCAGTCGGGAATAATTTGGGGGCGTTCAAGTTTATTTGGGTTGGGTTCTAGAATTCCGTGCTTGCTTAAGATTAGAGGGTCATTCGACTGCCATTGGTAAAACTCAAGATGTTTATCTGGCCTAGCAAAAGGAAGTGCCAGGCAGCGTTTGGGCTTACTTTTTGCCCATTCCAACAAGGTGGGGCGCAAATCAATTTCGCCTTGAATAGGGCAATAAAGGGCTACTGATGAGATGCTTTCCTTCTTATCCGCCAAAAAACGATTCAAATTTGTGAGTAGTTTGAGTTCAATTTGGATGAAGTCATCTTTTCTGATGAATTCTTGCCGTTGGCTTAATAGATTTTGACGGAGAGTTTTTAGCGAATTGCCGTGCATATCGCCCATTATCAGGCGAAAATCGAAAGATATAGCGAATAAACCAGTGCAAAACTCCTATTTTTAAATAAGGTTGGATAGTGAAAAAGAAGTTTGATGTTCAAAAAAGCAAATTTCAGCAATTAACTGGAATCATATTTCTAGGGTTACTGTTGAGTACCCCTTCCATTTTTGCTCAGAAAAGTAGTAGGGTGAATTCTGCTGCTGGAGCGTATCAGAGCAGAATTACTGCGGCTGATTTAAATGATAGCGATCGTGCCTTTATCGAGTTACGTGAGGCGGCTAAAAAAAATGATGTCTTGCGCACGCAGCAATTGTCAGTGAGTTTAGCCAGTTATCCCTATGATGATTATGTGAATTATTTTCGGATTAAGCCTCAGTTGTTCGATAGTACTGGCGGTGCGCGAGCTGATTACGGAGCTGATGCGCAAGTCATTAGTTTTTTAAACCAATATGAAGGCAGTGCATTGGCTGATCACATGCGTAACGATTGGTTATTGGTATTGGGTAGACGTAAGGACTGGTCTCGTTTTGATGTCGAGTATGCGAAGTTTGTTTTAGATGACGATACTCAAGTGAAATGCTATGCCTTGCTCTCTAGATTATCTCAGGGGGAAAATCCTACAAAGGTTGGCATAGATGCACGATCAGTATTAATTGATCCCCACTATTTTGGTCAAGCATGTCAGGAATTGGTTCCTTCTTTAGTTGGCGCCGGCGGGATGAGTTCGAGCGAAGCCAAAGCAATTGGACGCGCTGCTAGTGAGATGG
>CAIYZI010000721.1 GCA_903930665.1 uncultured beta proteobacterium | reverse complement strand
ATCTGAGCTAAGCTCAAAGTGATTTTTCATGTGGTCAAGAATTGCCGAGAACCATTCCTTACGCTCTTGTTCTTTATCGCCAACTAGCTTTGCGAGCGCCTTAACTGCTGGTACGCCTTCTTTCATTTGTGCAAAGATTTCATGTCTTGCTTCATCACTAGTTGAGAACATCGCACTGGTGAATTTATCAACATATAGCCGGGATACTTCATAGCTATCGGCGCCGCCAATAATTAAAACCTCTGAGTAAAGACGCCCTTCTTTATCAGTTCGAATATCCTTGGCCAATTGTTGAAGCCAAAGATCACCATCTTTGCCACCAAGCCTCTTCTCTTTAATGGCGTATTCAATAGCAGAAGTTTCTTGCTCCAATAAAACCTTCCAATAGGACTGATTGAAGATAATCTCGCCATTGGGGTTCTCCAGCATGGTTTTCAAGTCTTGCATCATGAAGAAAATGCCGCCATCGTCTTTACGGATCTTGCGATAAATGCCAGAGATTGCCGCTGCTGATGCTGGGTCTTCAATAATCTGAGCACCCTCGTCGATCAATGCTAATTTTCGACCAGGGGTCTTCTTAGCATCCTCAAAAATAATATTGAGCAAGAAGAACAACACAATACCTTGCATGTGCTTATCGCCATCTAGAGACGACAATTCAAAGACGTTGTACTGATTTTTGATTGAGAATGTGGCGGGACCTTTAAAGAAAGCGCCTTTAGATTCACTCTTTAAAAAACTATTAAGATATGGGCCCAGATTACGCGCTGCTTGTGCAATATCGGTTTGATCTTCACTCTTTAATTGCCCCTTGGCGTTGTTAATGGCCTGAAGCACATCATCAAAATCAATTAACCTGTTCTTCTTATCCCATGCAGCTTGGATGGCGTCAGAGAGAACCGCCATTGCTCCTGGGGCAGGTTGCTCGCCTATGCCATAGGCCATTCGCAAAGCTAGGGCTGCAAGCAAGTCCTTTTGCTCGCCAAACTCTTTATTAGTTAAGAATGTAAATGGGTTAAGCGATGGAATATTATCGCCGCCAGCTTCAAACTGAATGTAATCACCACCAACAACTTCAGTAAATTTCTGTAATGATCTACCATTCTCAAATACATAGATCTTCGTGCCTTGGGCTAATTCATTGAGAATTAAATATTGAAGCCAAAATGATTTACCAGAACCAGTCCCTGCAACTACAAATCCATTTTTATTATTGCCGCCAATAAAAGGAGACCATGAATGCAATTGCCCTCTTCTTGTAATATAAGAAGATCCTGTTTTATCTAAGTAGCGGGCATTTCCATGCGAATCGCCAAACAAGGGGGCTAAACATGAAGCGCCACCAGAGCCCATGAATACTTCGGTTTCAAGTTTTTCAGCTAATGTGGCAGAAAAATTCATCGGTAAAGCATTTGAATACCGTAGCCCTAAAGTATTATCACTAACAATTCGCGCATCAAAGCCTAACTGATTAAGATGCTCTTTGAATTCAGACGCGGTTTCAAGTAGCTCTTCTTCATTCTGTCCAAAGATCATTGTTTGAAATGATGTATATACAAACTTCTTATTGGGATCAACCAATACTTCATCAAGCAATTTTGTTAAGTCACTAGAGATCTCTTTGGCATTTAAGGTACCAATTTGCAAACGTGAGGCAAGCGCATTGCCCATTTTTCCGTGATTGCCCTCGTTTTGAGTCTCATCAGCTACAGCCTTCTTAGCCATCGATAATCGAGCCTCTTCTTTCGCTTGATTTGCTAGTCGAATGGTTGTGGTGATCATGTTGGGCAGTGCCAATCTGTATCCGCCGCCCTTAATGGCGGTAGGCTCAGTCTGAAATGGCGCTCCAATCACAAGGTTGGTGAATCCATCCCCAATACGCTTCGGATAAAAGGCAGGAACCACTACCGCCATGTAAGTTCCACAAATATCGGCAACTTGTTTTTTATAATTGAAATTGAAGGGCTCATCAGGCCCATAGAATTGCTTATTAATATCCACGGCCTCATCAAGAGCAGCCTTTTTAGAGGGCTTTTCATAGATGTGGGCAACATTTCTGTGGATCAGAATCAAATCTTCTGGAGTAATTGGTTGTATGTATCCAAACGATTTCCGCAGCCCAATTTCAAAGTCTCTAAATGAGCTAGTGGTGTGGTCGATCTTCTTAAATGAATCCGTTGGAATCATCAAACAGATATATAGTATCTTTGTGTTTAATAGCGGCAAATCACCAAGGCCTGACTTTGTTAACTCCTCGAATAATTTTGCTTGGCGAGAGACTAGCTCCATCACCATTTGATTGGGATGACTTTTCCCAATCATGTGAACTGTTCGTGCATCAAAATCTGGCACGGTTAGTTCGCTAATTTGTAGAACCGTCTGTGCTGGACACTCTTTTAGCAAAGACTCGATTAGGGTTGTAAAGCCAGTAGCACCGCCTACAAGTGGTTGAGTCGTAAATCCTTTGGCAACATATGACTTAATTCCATCCTTTAAGAAGATATGGTTTTCCTCGGAATATGTCTCCGCTAAAACAAATCCACCGGCAAATTTAGTGACGATTTCTTTTTTCTTCAATTCTGGCTTTCAAGAAAAGCAAGCGGGTAGCTTCACCCGCTTTACTTATTTTCAATTTAGAATGCTGGTGGCATTGCTGTGAGTACACCCGAAGCAATCGTTAAACCGTAAAGGCCGATGACTGCAACAATGATGAGGGAAATAACTTCACTGGTAATTCCACCTCCAGCGATCCAATGTTTCCAGATCATTCGTCCAATAATGAATAAGAAGACCAGCAGCAATGCTGAGGTAGCAATCCAGTTGTCGTACAAAGATGTTGCAATTGCACCAAGACCAACGGTATCTGTTGCAACGGCCGTGCCTTTATTAACACTTGCAGCTAGTGCAATTGAACCTACTGGCAATAGGTACTGTTTTAAGCACGATAAACGGGCGAGCTTGCTTTTCATTTTTTACCTTTCGCCCCTTTATTGGGGCATTTCTAAATCGTCGTTTCCGGCTGACGAATTGGCCGATTGGCTCGCGCTGGATTGCCCAGGCTGAACAAATTCTGAATTGGCTCTTGTAGAGCGTGTTTGTTGTTGCATTGGTGCACTCATTCCTGAGGACTCTGCATAGTGTGGATAAGCTTTGCTATCCTTGTTCTTATCAACAGCCGCATAGCCTTTCCATTTGGATGGAACGACCTCTTTGTATACGGTTTGCCCCTGAACAAGCACATCATCATCATTTACAAATGGCTTGATATAGATTTGCATCACTACGGGGGCCTCTCGAACAGGGGCGCCTTGCACCGGGGCAGAGCGCATTACTTGATGAGGCAATAGACCCCTTTCAGAGGTTTGTGATGGGTTATCACCAGATTTACCCCTGACATACCCTTGCTCGCGATAAAACTGCTCCATGCTAAATGTTTTGTCAAAATCAGTTTCGGGAATATTCCCATCCGTGGATTTGATGGCCGACTTCACTGAATGACACCAATCTGGATTGGTGCCGCTTTTTCTATTGCAATCAAAATTATCTTCACCGATCGGGTTAAAGACGGATGTACTGCATCCATTGAGCATAGACATGACAACGATGGCTATTGGGACATATATCTTTTTCATTTTTTATTCGCTGGATTTATTTTGGAAGTTAGAACAAGTTCATCGGTCAATATCCATGTCACAGGAGTTGCATTAGGCACCTCTATAACAGGCATCATTTGCTCTGCAAATGCTAAGTAATACTTGGCAAGTAAGGTGGAGGCACTGGCAACACCGTTACCAAACGAACTGCCAAATAAGTACTGCATATTTGGCACTTGATAATTTTGCTGTTGACCATTAGTTGCATTTGAATTGAAACTTTGCATTGGTTGTGGTGCAAGTGCTTGACCTAATCCACCAAGAATTCCTGCGGCAAAAGTACGGGCTAATGCGCTAGATGCTTTAAACACGACCTTCCCAGCTATACCAGTAATCCCATCTTCATCTTGACCAAATGCCGCGAAATCTGCTGTATAAATTTCACCATTAGGCTTGATACAACTGATTTTTTTGCCAATTACCATCGCCCTGCTTTGTGATAAATCGGCTTTAGCACTTCCAACTAAAAAGCGGTCGTTTAACTCGGCAACACTAAATCCATTTGGCAAAATAGAATCGCCCTTAATACGAGCTGCAAAAGGTGTCCCCATGTTTTGAGCGGAAATTGCTGCTCCGCCCATTGCCCCAGAGCCAGAACCCACTGCACCCCCCGTAGACCCTCCTGCACCACCACCCGTAACCGAGCGCAATGATGTATTGGCTGGGCTGGCAATAACCCCAGTTAGCATGTATGACTTAATGACCGATCCGATTGGAAGTACTAAGGCAGGCTTTGGCTTTTCTGCGACCTCGGCCACTTTATTGGAGAAAATCTCAATGTCCGGGCCAGAATTTTTGATCACCTTTGTGGGCGATACAGGCTTAAAGCTTTGCTTTTGCTCTAAATCATCAGCACTGTAATTTGCTGGTGGAGGTGGAACATTATTCGGATCAAACGCAGACTTGCTACTTTGATTATCCTGCGCCATAGGCGCGCCTTTAGTCTGAGAATCATTATTTTTAGATCCTTGTTTTAGGGTTTGATTTTCTTTCATCAGCGCCGTGATTGCTGACTTAAGTTCACCAACCTCAGTCTTAATGTCCTCCAATCCTTCATTGCGCTTGGTCTCGGTTGTAAACCGAAATATGCTTTCGGTTTCAACCCCAGCCCCACTATTTTTATTCTTTTGAGCTTGATAGTTTGCTGTATTGGGTTTGTGATTGTGGTAGGCGCTATATATTGCAATAATCCCCACAATCGCAATAAGAGCCAGTACACCAAAGGCAATGGCAACTTTCTTGTTATCGCCTTCTAGTATTTTTTTTGTGTCCATGTGGCTTATCTATTCTTATTAGAGAGAACAACAGCCTTTATTGATTTGCCTGGGGCAATAGCTGGGGAGGGGAAAAAGCTCATAGCTTGAACATTGTCTGCATCAAAATCTTCACGATTTGCCATGACCGCTTGTGGAGTTGGATTTGTTACCTCATAAAGCCAAATATCAAATCGGGTATTACTCAATAAACGCTTAGGCTCAATGCGTAAACCATTTTTTACAACAATGCCATCTGTAAACTTGATGTTTGAATATCCAGCAGGAACAACTCCTGTAGCAGCACTGCTTAGCAAGTTTTCAATTTCACTTGTGAAGCCATCAGACTTAACTGGTTTTTGCTGTGCTGAGACACCATTGGAGTCTTGAACAATGACTGTTTGGGCTTGAATGGATTTGGGAATAATTTCAAGGCCAAGCGTTACCCCAGTTGCATTCGGGGCCTCAATATAAATAGAAACTGGCGAAAGATCTTTAAATGAAACGTAAACATTGTTGCCAGACTGCTCAATAGTAAGAATGTCTTTAGGCGCCACTATCTTTGCATTGGCAAAAGGAAGCTGAAAGCGGTTGATAGCGTGAGAGCTTAAATACACAACCTCGTTACCATTGTTCGAGAACTCTAAAACCCTCGTTCGAGAGAAATCTAATGCCCTAGGATCTTTGCCATCGGTCTTCATGACTCCAGGCATGTCTATCTGATTTGGCGCCGTATCTTTTACAGCTACCTTTGTGTTTATAGCTTCAGGATCACGCCCTTTCTTGGCGTCCTTAGTTTCTTTTTTAGTGGCAGTGGCTTGTGCAGGGTTCTTCGGAGTAGTTGCTGGCGTAAATGTATTTACATTTACGTTTGCCTTAGCATCTAGCGGCTGTGATAAGTCAAGTGGTGCAGAGACCCCTTGGGCAAAAACATTACCAAGAAGCAATAATCCGATTAATAGGCTTGATATTTTCTTCATTTTGCTTTCTCTTGATTCTGAATCCATGCTGTGTTTTTGATGGTTTCACCACGCTCACGCTCGATCGAAGTGATCACTGGTCTATAGTCTTCAATGCGCATGGTGTAGGTAAATACCCAAGGCTCTGAAGTATCTTTTGCAGCATTTACGGTATGTACTGCGCCGACTACAAAGTGCTTTCTAAGTTGAGGGTCGTAGTCGTAGTTTTTCACTGTGAAGTAATAACTACCTAATGCCCTATCAGTTGCCTGTTTTGCAACTAAAGCATCTATTTCAAGGGCAGCTTGTGTATAGAGTTCAGGCGCTAGAAAGGCTTTGATATAGCGCTTCTGATATTCAGCGTTAGCGGGATTAATCTCAGCCAATGACTTGGTGAATGCCATGATGATCGCCTGTTGCCCAGCCAAGTCCATGAAGTTTTGGCCAATCTCAACATTGTTCAATCCGGGCACTTGCTCAACAATAATCTTGGATTGATTTACAAATGCTAAGCCTGTAACAAGCGCCAGGGTGGTTGTAGCGACGCTAATGTAGGTAAGCAGATTGACCCTTTTTTGGGCCTCTTCAATCGTTAATTCGCGTACGGATAAGTTCATTTTATTTTGGCCTTTGTTTGTTTCCCGTTATTAATACCGACAGTTTTTCCAACGTAAATCACATTGGGCTTATTGAATGTGTCGTTGTATTTGTAAAGGCCCCAACTAAATAATTTGGATTTGAGATAGCCAGGGACTGCTCTGCGTTTAATGTCGTGATAGGCTCTAGAAATAGCAACGCCAACGATGATGCAGGCAGCCGTAAAAGGCAAACCACCCCACACAAGTCGTCCAAATAGAAATCCGATAAAGATTGACGCAATGGCAGGGGTAGCCTCTTCTGCCGATACACCTAAGATAATTTTTCCTGCTTTGCCGTGACGTGGAATGTTGTATTCAGACATTAATTGCGCCCTCCAATATCTTTTTGTTCATAGCAAACCAAATCACTTTTCCAATCGTCCGACTCACTGGAAGCAAGCTCTGGCACGCAGATTTCACCCCCTTGAACTACCACCTTTGGCCAGTTGTACTTACTCACCTTTGCTAAGTACGCCCTACGCTGGGCTAATAGGTGCGCTTTAACTCTTTTAGCCACTTCGGAGTCATATAACTTAGTCAATGCATCTTCTTCATCAACAGAGAAAAACTCATACTCTCTTGGCGGCTTTGAAACAAGGATTGGAGGGGTAAGAGGACGCCCATCCTCGACCGCTGGAAGATAGAAATAGTCACCACCATAAGGATTTACATATACCGCAGCCCCACTCATATAGGATTCTTGGAGGTGATAGCTCCCCTGCCCAAAAGCCGAAGCACATACCACTGTCATAGATAGAATTAGTTTTTTGTTCATATTTAATTTCTTATATTATAACCACGAATAATCTATTTTCTTTTACTTTTATTTCAATCTAGAAGGTGTAAAGCTCGGATTGAGGCGTCTTTAACCGATTTATTTTTACTGGTAGCAAACAGCTCTAAAGCATGATCAAAACCAAACATTCCAGCAACTTTGGAATAAGTGGCTGGAGAGCCGCTAGTTCCCTGAGCCACAACAAATGCCCAACATGTAACTGCCCAATT
>CAIYZI010000720.1 GCA_903930665.1 uncultured beta proteobacterium | reverse complement strand
TTGTTATTTAAAGCTATTAATGGGAGTGCCTATGAACCCCTAAATACAGATGATGCCGGTACTGTCAAAAAGAATGGCAACCAGTTGGAACTATATTTCGACATCATTCATAACAATAAACAACCCAGCGGACCCAGTCAGAATGATGTGATACCAGGGGAGGATTTCATTGGTCGTGGGTCATCCACATTCTTTCCTTTTGTCTATACAAGAGGAATCTCAGATGATATTGAAGCGTCCATTGGAACAACCTACTATTCAACGCCGCGCGGTAACTATTCCCCAATATCAAACAATGTGGTTGGCGTAAAGTGGCGTTATTTTGGAGAAGATGGTGTGGGACTAAATTTGGCAGTAAGGCCCATTATTCAACTTCCTGTTAGTGCTCAACAGCAAGTTATAGGATTTGGGCAAGCCGCTACAAATTACGGAGTCAATTTCATTGCCTCCCACTATTGGGGTGATACCGTCCAATTGCATATGAATGCGATGTATATGTACTCTCCATACAATCCCAATTATTTAAGCGGAGGTAGCTCATCACCTCTTAGAACCAACATCCATACCCTTTCTGCAGCGCCTGTATTAAAGGTGACTGATTATTTAAGTTTGGCGCTGGATGTGGGTGCGCAAACAAACCCGCCTAGTACGCAACAATATTCTGTGCTCTATGGAATGCTAGCTGCCATTGTGGCCTTGGGTGATGATTTAGACTTAGGTCTATCAATACAACGTAGCGCGCAAAATTTTACTTATGTTTTGGCCGGCAATGGACCTAACTTAACCCGATCCTATATGGGCCTTACGTGGCGATTTGATTAACCTAGGTTAGCGTTCTAAATAACTGTAATATTAACTTTCAATACCACTCACTACATCATGCTAGCTCATATCCATAGAACACACCGATCGGGCTGGTTACGGGCAGCAGTGCTTGGGGCAAATGATGGGGTTTTATCTGTCTCTAGCTTGATGCTTGGAGTTGCCTCGGCAAATATGGACTCCTCAGGAGTCTTGGTTGCAGGGTTTGCTGGGCTGTTTGCTGGTGCGCTTTCCATGGGAGCAGGTGAATATGTATCTGTTAGCTCACAAGCAGATACCGAGCGAGCGGACTTAGAAATTGAAAAGCTCACTCTTGCAAATCAGTACGACGATGAACAAGCGGAGCTACGTGATATTTATATACGTAGAGGTCTTGACCGGGATCTTGCCACTCAGGTATCTCATCAGCTTATGGCACATGATGCCCTGGGCGCACATGCTCGAGATGAAATAGGAATTACTGATGCCTTAACAGCAAGACCGCTTCAAGCAGCAATTATTTCTGCCTTTAGTTTTACTCTTGGCGGGGTTGTTCCCGTTCTAGCCTGTATTGTTTCACCAACAGATACCCGAGTTTCCGTCATTATTGCCATTTCTCTCATCTTCCTTGGATCACTTGGTGCACTCGCTGCTCAAGCGGGTGGGGCATCATTGTTTAGAGGGGCGGGGAGGGTAGTAATCTGGGGGGCACTTGTGATGGGCATCACTAGTGTCATTGGCAGGATATTAGGTTTAGTGGTCTAGCTATTTGGACATTGCCTTAGCCAAATCGTTAAAGCGTTTTAAGCCTAATTCAGTAAGTTCAACATATTTAGCTCTGCTATCAGTAGCGCGCCTAAAGCTAATTAAACCATTCCCTATTAATTTCTTGAGTGCGCCGTGAATTGTAGCTGGGGAGGCAATATGCGCCAGAAGCAGCAGGTCACCGACCTTACCATCTCTTTTATCGCTTAAAGCAAAGACCACGGCATTCAAAACCTGAATTTGAATGGGATCTAGCCCATATAACGCATTTATCGCTTGCTCTTGCCGCACATACTTTATATAGGCAAACAGCTTCTTGTTTATATTAATTTGTATTTCCCCAGTCTATCCATTTTTAAAATATACTACTTTTACTTTATAAAATTTATAAATTAAATGGGCTTTATTTTATGATGGACGAATATTTAGACAAAACGATTAGGTTGCTCGATATAGTCTATGGGCTTTATGGCGATGACAGGCTATATCCTGAGGAAAAACTCCCATTTTCCATAGGTGATGATGGCGCGGTGGCGCTTAATGACGACCTAATGACTGAGCTACAAAAAGAAGAAAATCAAGATCTGGTGCCTTGGGCCCATGAAAACATTGTGAAGTTGTTCGAATAAATAGCTTTAACTCATATTTTTTTGATTTCTCTAAGTATTATTCGCTGCAAGACAAATATCTCTAGCTGGCTTTATTTAGCTGGGATATCACCAAGCCAAAGTAAAAACTTCACTAAGCCTTAACCTTGATGGAGTTAGTTCCGTAGTTTTTTGTATCTACCCAAGATGGGAAAAAACCAACATCGTCCCTTTAGATGTCATTGGCGCATTCCTAGACACCACCCGTAAGGAAAAAAAGTAATATACATACTGTTGATGACGTGACTTTGCTCGTCGATGGGCGCAAAATAGACTGCAGGAAGATGGTGGTTTCTAGGTTGCTACCTAGTATTTTTTAGTTCATCAAAGGAGTAAATCATGGTCGATATTAGCGTAATCGATTCTTCGGCTCAGGTGCTCACTGGCGGAAAAAATGACTATGACTCACTTTTAGAATTAATTGGAGAATCACGCTTTGTCTTACTTGGTGAGGCATCTCATGGTACTCAAGAGTTCTATCATGAGCGCGCAGTAATCACTCAGCGTCTCATATTGGAAAAAGGTTTTACTGCTATTGCCATAGAAGGGGATTGGCCCGATGCTTACCGTGTTCATCGCTATGTTTGCAACAAAAGCGACGATAACGCTGCTGCAGAGGCTTTATTGGGTTTTGAGCGTTTTCCAACATGGATGTGGCGAAATACTGAGGTAGTGCATTTTATTAACTGGCTTCGCAAGCACAATGACTCGCAAGGTTTATCAACTCCAAAAGTAGGGTTCTTCGGTCTGGACTTGTATAGTCTTTTTACCTCAATCGATGAAGTACTTAAATATCTAGATAAGGTCGATCCAATAGCGGCCAAGCAAGCACGTGCACGCTACTCATGCTTTGATCATTTTGAGCGCAATAGCCAACTCTATGGCTATGCTCTAAGTGGGGGAATGGCAGGGTCCTGTCAAAATGCTGTCGTTGAGCAATTGTTAGAGCTTCATGGGCTCGCTCAAAAGCATCTAGAGCATGAGGGGGCAGAAGCAACGGATGCCTTCTTTTATGCTCAACAAAACGCTCGATTAGTCAAAAATGCTGAGCAATACTATCGAAATATGTTTAATAATCAAGTGTCATCATGGAATATGCGCGATCGCCATATGACCGAGATGCTAGAAAACTTAGATCAACATTTAACCCAAAAGCACAATAGTCCAGCCAAAATTGTAGTCTGGGCTCATAACTCACATCTTGGTGATGCTCGTGCGACTGAAATGGGTGAGGGTGGAGAATTAAATGTTGGCCAGCTGATGCGTCAACGTTATGGCCATGATGTCAGGCTTATAGGTTTTACTACCCACCATGGTCATGTAACGGCAGCATCCAATTGGGGTGCTCCAGCCCAACGTAAAATGATCAGACCTGCATTGCACTCGAGTTATGAAAATTACTTTCATCAAACTTCATTAAATAAGTTTTACTTGCCCATTAAGGAAGACTATCGTTTACGGGAAATGCTATCTCAAGAGCAACATCTAGAGCGAGCGATCGGAGTAATTTACGCTCCACAAACAGAGCGTCAAAGTCACTACTTTTTTGCTAATTTAGCCTCTCAATTTGATGCGATTATTCATATAGATGAGACTAAAGCCTTAAGACCCCTTGAAACTACCAGTCACTGGGTTGACGGTGAGGCGCCTGAAACCTATCCTGTAGGTATTTAACAGGTGTAGTGCCTAACGTAGTCCAAGAGCTTGGCTTTCTCAATTGTGAGATCATTCATATGGGATATCCTGAATTGTTATACAGTTTTTAATCGATAGAGAAGTGCTATGCCTCAACTACTGAGCTTGAATTTACCGCTTTATTCAACTGGCTCTAAATCCAATTCCTCCAATCAAAAGCTCGAGGTAACTAACCATTTAATCGCTTTGGTGCTCAATATTGCCAATCATATTGAAACCAAGCAATTAAAGTCACTTCCCGTGATTTCATTGGCACCCTTAACGGTTCGTCTACCTTCATCTGGCGCAGCTGTGATTTTCCGATTTGGATGTGTCGTTTTTTTTGCTGCCACCGAACAGGACCGAGAGTGGTTGCTAGACTTACTCAAACCAGCTTGTACTGGAATGCTGGAATCTTTTTCAGAAGAATCACTAACTATTAAGATTGATCCTGAACATCCAGAGGGACCAGAA
>CAIYZI010000719.1 GCA_903930665.1 uncultured beta proteobacterium | reverse complement strand
GGTGGAAAATTTACTTTTCGTGAAAGTCGCGACCCGCGTTGCGTGAGTTGTGATTCAAATTGATTTGGACTGCTCCGCCCTGATGCGCACGCATGAGGGCTGATAATTTATCTAAGGGCTGTTTGATTTCAAAATAAGCAATGACCGATTCGAGCAGATCCTTGTAACGTGCGCCAGTATCAGCATTACCAAGGCAACCGTTATAAAGCCCCAAAGCCAAATCGAGATGGGCATCACTCGTATCCAATGAATTTAAAAGGTCCTTATAGTGCGCATCATCATTACTCAGCTCGGTGATGCTTTCACTGCGTAGCAATTTAAGTAAGCCTTTTGCATAGGGGTTATTACACTCAATAGCCGCTTGCACCAAGGCAATTTGAAGTTGAATGGTTTTAAATAGCTGGAGATCAATCGGGCTTGTTCCTGTTCGAGTGCCCAAGCCAGTGAGCAACCAATCGATCGAAACGCCAAAGATGCTACGCAACGAAAATAAAAACTCCGCTCCCGGCTTTTTATTTCCTCTGGCGACATCGCTTAAGAACCCAGGAGAAACGCCTAGCTTGCCAGCAAACTCCGTTTGATTTAGGCCTGAATGGACAATGGTCTGCGCTATGCGGCCAGCAAAGCCATCTAATGCTGATTGCGATGGCGCCGAAAAGTCTTGATTTTCTTTATTCATTAGAATTAAAATTATCTCAATAGAGAATTTAAATGTATATTTAAAACAAATATTAACCCATAAATGATGAAAAATCACCTTTAAATCATGGATGCTCTTGAAATTGCCTACCGCCTGCGCCTCTTAGGCAAGAGGCAAGCGGATATTGCAAAGGAATTGGGGATTTCACCTCAAGTCGTTCACAGGGTCATCGGGGGCCAGATTACTGCGCATGCTGTTGCCACCTATATTGCCCATCTATTAGATAGCACACCTGTAGAGCTCTGGCCGGAGCGCTACATCTTTAAGCCTCGTGCATCCATCACAAAAACCAAAAACGCTTTGCAGGAGGGTCGCATGACATAAGCAATTGCCAAGCGCCAAATGAAAAACCCCAAAGCGCGAACTTTGGGGTCTAGGTAATGCTGGAGAACTTCATGAAGTCAAAATTGTCTATCAACTTCATGATTATTTTCTCTCGCACTTCTTTATCTGTCAATACCTTTCATTTTTGATTGGGGTGGTGTGCTCCATTGCGCACCACCAGCGATGGCATTTGGCCAATATTCGCCCAGGCCCTGAACAGGGGTTTTTTAACTTGATTGGTTTGAATACATGCCCAATTGGAGAATTTGCATGAGAAAAATTAAGGCCGTTTTGCGCCTACATTTTCAGGATGATTTGAGTCAGCGCGCTATTGCCAAAAGCCTTGGCATTTCAAAAG
Organism: uncultured beta proteobacterium; assembly: GCA_903930665.1. GTDB lineage: Bacteria > Pseudomonadota > Gammaproteobacteria > Burkholderiales > Burkholderiaceae > Polynucleobacter. The sequence goes on along the minus strand of CAIYZI010000719.1, from coordinate 3,393 downwards.
AAGCTGTGCGCGAATATATAAAGCGATTTACTGCAGCAAAAATAGCTTGGCCCTTACTTGAAAATTTAAGCGATGTAGATCTGGAAAGCCGTCTGTTTCCAGCAGACCCAAATGCATCGCGCAAGGCTGAGCCCGATTGGGCTCTAGTGCATTGTGAGATGAAACAAAAAGGTGCCACGCTCGCTATATTGCATCAAGAGCATCTAGCACAACATCCAGATGGCATTGGCTATAGCCGCTTTTGTGAGCAATACCGAAAATATACGCTATCGCTCAAGCGCTATATGCGCCAAACCTATCCTGCTGGCGAACGCGCTTTTGTTGATTATGCCGGCCCCACAATTACCATTGTCAACACCCAAACGGGGGAAGTGAGAACAGCGCAAATCTTTGTTGCAGTCCTTGGAACATCAAATTACATCTATGCCAGAGCCAATTGGTCGCAAAGCCTGCCTAACTGGATTGATGCCCACATCAAATTCTTTGAACATATTGGCGCCGTGCCAAAAGTGATTGTATGTGACAACCTTAAATCGGCAGTCACTAAAGCTTCTCGCACAGAACCCATCATTAATAGTACATATCAAAATATGGCCGAGCACTACGACACTGTGATTTTGCCAGCAAGAGCCTACAAACCTAAAGACAAGGCTAAGGCGGAAAACGGGGTGCTAATTGTGGAACGCTGGATCATGTTTGTTTTGCGTAAGCGCTTATTTGCAAGCCTTGGCGAGCTTAATGTAGCAATTGGCGAACTTCTAGAAGAAATAAACCGCAGGCCCTTTCAAAAGCAAGATGGCAATCGCAAGCAATTATTAGAAAGTCTTGATCGCCCAGCCATGAAATCCTTACCCGAACATCCCTATGAGTACGTCGAGTTTCACAGACTGCAAGTTGGCCTTGATTACCATGTACAGCTTGATAATTGTCGATATAGCGTACCGCATAACCTGACGCGAAAAGTAGTTGAGGCGCAGTTAACGGTACGCACCGTTGAAATCTTTTACCAAGGTAGGCGGGTGGCTAGTCATGTGCGACACGATAAAGGCATCATTACCGATGCGGCGCACATGCCATCAGAGCATCGCTACCTTGCGCAGTGGAATGATGGCCTGGCCTTAGATTGGGCCAGAACAATCGGCATTTGCACTGAGCAATTTTTAGAAAAACTCTTGGCAGAAAAACGCACGCGCGAGCAAGGTTGGCGCGCTCATCATGCTTTAAAGAAGGTTCTTGATGAGTATGACGCGTTGCGGCTAGAAGCTGCCTGCGAAATTGCCCTTGAAGCAGGGGTTAGGTCTGTGAGTCGCTTAAAAGTCATTCTCGCAAATCAAATGGATCGCAACCTACCCACCGCTGCGGAGCAAGAGGCCAATTTTGAGCATATCAATATTCGCGGCGCCAACTATTACCACTAATACATGCCTTACCAGTTAACTAATTTTTTGAAAGAAATACACCATGCTATTACATGAAACATTCCGCAAACTCCATGAAATGAAGCTTTTGGGCGTTGCACAAGGGCTGGAGGAACAGTTACAAAATCCCTTAAGCCAAGATCTCGCATTTGAAGAACGCATTGGATTACTGGTTGATCACGAACATACCTACCGAGAGGCTAGGCGACTCAAGCGCTTGCTAACAAAAGCGAAGCTACGCGAAAATGCCTGCCTGGAAAATATTGACTATCGCACGGCTCGCAGTTTAGATAAAGGGCTTATCGCCTCACTTGCGCTGGGGACATGGATTGAACAAGGCTCCAATCTGATTATCACTGGGCCCACAGGAGGTGGTAAGACCTGGATTGCTTGCGCACTCGGAAATCAAGTGTGTAGGCAAGGCAAAAGTGTGATTTTTCAAAGACTATCACTTTTGCTAGAAGAGTTTGGGATGTCCCATGCAGATGGTACATTTCGGCAAAAAATAGCTCAATTTGCTAAGGTTGATTTACTAATCTTGGACGACTTGGGCATCTCAACCTTAAGCCCCATCAATCGAAGCGATTTACTAGAAGTCATTGAGCAGCGTACTGGCAGAGGCTCAACATTAATTACTAGTCAAATACCAGTAGAAAAATGGCATGATTATTTAAGCGGGGGAAATCCTACTGTGGCTGATGCTATTCTCGATAGGCTTGTTAGCGGGTCATACCGAATCGATATTAAAGGAGAATCGATGCGTAAGAAAAATTTGGCACAGAATTAATCCCCCAGAGGCCCCTCATTTGCATGGGCCTTTCTTTATCGCCACTGACGACCCCCACTGGAATGAGTGGGCCACTTTCCACTGGGGCGGGTGGCAGGTTTGGATTGGAACGGGTGACGGGTTTGACTGGAATACGCAGCTAATCTTGTTCCAATTGCCGTTGCGGTTAGTTCTCCGTGTGCAAATATGTTTCTAATTGCGTAAGCAATACACACCACATCATCATTTTTACCATCACGAAATTTAGATAGCTGTGCTATTAATATTGAGTCCACGCTATGTTCAATTAAAAAATTGATAAGTTCTTTGTTGTTACGCAACTTATTTGCAAGTGGCGTATTGACAATAAAATTCTTATCAATACTAAATAAACCAAATACGTGCAATCCTTTTGCCGAATTTAACAACTGCTCGTAAGCCGTGTAAGTTAAGAATAGTTTAAGAATGGTGTTGTAGCCTTTAATGCTGTTGCCAATATCATTCGCAACTATTCCACTAAAGCTATTTGCTAAGCGATAGCGATATACAAAACGTATTAGTTGTTTTTTATTTTCGTTGTGCCTACGTAAGTTAAGTGGCTTCTTAAATTGAGAATAAGCTGACGGATATGAATTAGCCATTTACTTTTTCTTTGCTCTGCTTTTAGCAAGTTTTCTTAACTTACGTGTTACGTAGTCAATCCACATATCTTCACTTGTTTCCCTTAAGTCCTTAAACATAGTTACCACTAAAGCATTAGTCTTTTGTCCGCCATAAGTGGGTGGGCGTAAAGACATATGCTTAGCTACTGCACGTAGCCAAGCATCAACGCTTTGATGTTCGCCAGGTATGTTCCAATTTGAAGTTGTATAGCAATATTTGTAGTAAGGGTCATTTTGCGGCATTGTGTCAAAGTAAAGTGCAGTTTCATACGCTTCCTTAGCCTCAACAATTTGCATTTTTAATTCAAACTTTTGCTCTTCAATTGTTTTGCTTGGCTTACGTGACATAACTTACTTTGCTTTTGGTTTGCGTTTTTTAGGTTCGGTTTGCGTAATAGCAAAATTCTTAATACCTGCTGCCTTACCAATAGCAGTTAATATTGCAATATCGCTAATATCTTTAGTGCTACCCTTAATAGCATTAATTGCAGAAACAATGTTTTGTCCTTTAATAAGAGCATCTAACTCTGTCGCATAAGCCTTTTGC
>CAIYZI010000718.1 GCA_903930665.1 uncultured beta proteobacterium | reverse complement strand
GTCTCCAAACTTCAATCTCGTGGATCTTATTGGGTTTACGAATAGCAATCTTATAGGTCATGGCTAGCTCTAAAGATAAGTGTTTCAGTGATGAAGACAGGAATACCGTTAAGTCATCATAGCCCCTTTAATCAAGCTAGACCAGGCTAAATTGGGCAAAAGAAAACCACCCGAAGGTGGTTTGGGTGCCACTTAATACAATCAGGCAGAACTAGCCACCAATTGCGGCTTTTTTCAAAAACATGGAGAGCTTTTCGTAGTGTTTAAAGGACTTGGCAGTTGGGGTAACCCGCTTTCTACGGCCATCTTCTTTGTCTTCGACCAACTTCAGATAGCCCATAGCCACCAAACTTTTTACACGACCGTGTAAGGTTGCCTGAGATCCAAATTGACTCAATTGAATTAAGTCGCCCACCAATAAATCGCGACCATTTGAATGGGCCAACATCAGGTAATCAAGCAACTGCCCTTCAATCGCATCAAGATTTTTTAAGCCAGTAATTTCAGTTGCATCTAAGTAATTTAGAAAACGAATATAGGATGTATTTTTCAAAAGCATTTTTGTATTATCTCCACAGGATATTTTTATATTAGTGTTGTCTAAATTTTAATAGACGATTTTGCAACATAAGACGATGACGAGAAAAATAAGTCATTAACCAAACCAGCACTGCGTTACCTGTGAAATTACCAAGCACAATCATCAATACTTTATGCCAATAGAGCTCCGCACCAAGATGGTTAAAGCCCACTAAAAGCCATGAAAACAAAAGGCCGTTAGTGACACTACACACTGCGGATAGACCCACAATATGCCACAGATTGAGATTGTATAAATTTGATGAAATCTTGAAGGCTCTTAAAAAACCGTAGATCACAGCCCAAGAAACTCCCGCATTGATCAGTGCCATCTCCAGGCTTTCGAGGACCAAATAGGTACCATCTTTAGCCATCAAGCGAACAAAGATTGCAAGTGCAATGCCAAAAGCACCCCGCCATCCAAAAATTAAGATAGATAGAAGCTTGATGCCGGCAGGCAAATACAGCAAGAAGGAAACATTACCAAGCAATAAGGATGGGAACAGTTGCGAGACACCCAGCGCGACAAAATACAGTGTGAATGTAGCAACAATTTCCAAACTTCCAGCGACGGTACGATCAAGATTAGCCAAGGTTTTCCCAGGTCATCACAGGTAAACCGACGATCATAATGGTTTTTTAAAACAAGAATCAGGCAATAAAGCGATAACCTACGCCAGTCTCTGTGATCACATGGATAGGTTGAACGGGATCGTCCTCAAGCTTCTTACGAAGCGTACCCATATAAATCCTTACATAATGATGATTCTCAATATCGTTAGGACCCCATACGCCAAGTAAGATCTGCCTATGGGTGAGTACAGTATTTTGGTGAGTCAGCAGAAATGCCAATAATCGGTATTCGATAGGGGTGAGATGAAGAATCTCATCATCCCGCTTAACGACTCTAGCAGTCAAATCTACATCGATTCTTCCAAACCTAAAGGTAGTCTCACCTTTATTGGAGGTCATAGATCGCCTACGTAACTGCGCTCGAACTCTGGCCATCAACTCACCAGGACTAAAAGGCTTCGTTAGATAGTCATCAGCACCAAGATTGAGGGCTGCAATCTTGTCATCTTCATGGGTTCGTGCTGAAACGACAATAATTGGCACATCTGACCAAGAGCGAATATCACGAATGAAATCCATGCCACTCCCATCGGGCAGGCCCAAGTCCAGCAAAACAACCTCCGGTTGACGTGAGCGAGACTCTATTAGACCGCGAGATACGGAAGATGCCTCAAATACCATAAAATTTTCCAACTCAAGAGTTACTTTAATCAACCGACGAATATCTGGCTCATCCTCAATAACTATGGCGACAGGAATTAATTTAGACACTGATAGCCTTTATTTACGCTTGCATAGTACTTTTATTTATCTTCGAAATGGATCTGAGGGGGTGTTCCACGAGGCAAGGTAAATGTAAACCGTGCTCCCCCGCCAGCCATCGTCTTGCCACTAATCTTACCGCCATGGGCTTCAATAATGGCCCTGCAAATGGTTAAGCCCAATCCAACGCCAGAGATGGCGCCCTCTTTTTGACCTCGCTCGAATTTTCTAAAAATATCCTCTTCTTTGCCTTTAGGTAGTCCCGGTCCATTGTCCTGAACCCATACCTCTATATCCTGCGGGGAAACAACAGCAGCACCGATTGAGACGCTACTGTCTTTTGAGGTGTATTTAAAGGCATTCTCCAGGAGATTAATCAACACTCGCTCCATTAACACCGCATCAAAATGGAGCAAAGGTAAATCAGAAGGCAAAGAAACCGTAACATGCCTGCCATCGCTTACCGGTTCAGTTGCCTTAATTGCAGCACCAATAATCTCCTCTATAGGAAACCATTGCCGGTTGAGCTGGACAGCACCAGACTGTAAGCGCGCCATGTCTAGTAGATTACTGACTTGGGAGTTCATTTTGAGCGCTTTCTCGCGTAGTAACTCCGTAATTTCTTGTTGCTCAACTGTCAATGGTGCATCAAGCATCGCCAAAGCATCCGTTAGCCCCACCAATGCCGTCAATGGCGTGCGTAGGTCATGAGAGATGGCTGAAAGCAAAGAGTTTCTAAGGCGCTCTGATTCTATTTGAACCGTAGAACTTTGAGCCACAGAAACATAGTGAATACGCTCTAAGGAAATAGCCAATAAGCGCGCAAAGGTTTCCAGTAATCTGCGCTGCTCCGGAGACTTTAATCTTGTCGAGCTAGGAGAATCTAAAACTAAGATTCCCCTGGTACGCATTGGTGCTTTTAATGGGATATAAAGTAGCGGAGCGCCCGGCAATGAATCCGTACCATTACCCGCTTGCTTAGCATTATCAAACGCCCATTGAGCAATGGAGATATCAAACTGAAGAACATTTTTTTTCTCTACGAGAACTTCAGCCAATTGATTCTCATCATCAGCTAACAATAAAGTAGATTTGGCTTTGAACTCTACCTCTGCGAAATGTTGGCTAATTTCCGCAACCTGCTCTAACGTTAAGGCGCCCGATAAATCTCTAGACATCTCGTAAAGGGATTTAACTCTCTGTTCGCGTCTATTGGCAATTTTTGCCTGATAAGTCAAACCCGTCGTGAGTTTTGCAGTAATTAAACCCACAACCAACATCACGACAAAAGTAAATAGATATTGGGGATCAGCTACTGCAAATGAAAATCTTGGAGGAATAAAAAAGAAATCAAAAATAAATACATTAGCTAAAGACGCCATTAAGGATGGGCCCAGGCCATATTTAACTGACACCAGCACAACAGTTAACAAAAAGAACATCGCAATATTGGGTAAATCCACTAGTGAATTCAGAGGAGTTGCGATGACTCCCGCAATGGCGCACATCAATACACTGAGGACATAGGATTGCCAAGGTGCATTAAATTGCCATAGCCAAGACTCAATATCCAGACCTTCATATTGGCGAACTTGAACCTCATTTCCACGGGACACTTTTGTCACATCTAAATCAGGCGCTTGTCTTGAAATCGCTTCTGAAAAACCCCTCCTCCACCATTGCCAAGAACTTAAATTCCCCGTTCCCACCAAAATGCGCGAAAGATTTTGTTCTTTTGCATAATTGATGACAGATTCCACCGCATCATTGCCGCCAATAGTGACGGCGTTAGCACCCATCTCCTCGGCCATGGAGATAGCTTTTAAAATTCTCTCACGCGCCTTTTTAGAGAGGCTTTGTAATCTTGGCGTCTCTACATAAATCGCATGCCAAGGAATTTGTAGCTGAGCCGCAATTCTTGCGGCACTTCGAATTACCTTTTCAGACTCCTCGCCGGGGCCAATACATGCTAAAAGAGACTCGCGTGTTTTCCAGACATTGGAGACAAAATTGTCCTTACGGTATTTCACAATTTCATTATCAAGTCGATCAGCCGAGCGACGAAGTGCCAGCTCACGCAGAGCAATTAAATTACCCTTACGAAAGAAATTCTGGGTTGCCCGCTCCGCCTGGGCGGGCAGATATACCTTGCCCTCTTTTAAGCGTTGTAGCAATTCGTCTGGAGGAAGGTCAACTAAAACAACTTCATCGGCAGAATCAAAAACATGATCGGGAACAGTTTCCCATACCCTGACGCCTGTAATGCCGCCAACTATGTCATTGAGCGTTTCAATATGCTGAACATTGACGGTTGAATAAACATATATTCCAGCCGACAAGAGTTCATCTACATCTTGCCAGCGTTTGGGGTGACGTGATCCCGCTACGTTTGAGTGCGCAAGCTCATCTATCAGAATTAAATCTGGCTTTTCCGCTAAAGCTCGATCTAGATCAAACTCCGCAAGCATCTTGCCCTTGTACTCAAGAGGCTTTAATGGAAGAACATTCAAGCCTTCCAACATTGCTGAGG
>CAIYZI010000717.1 GCA_903930665.1 uncultured beta proteobacterium | reverse complement strand
TTTACCTAGAGCTATCACTGGCGCAAATTGACTTGAGCGTAAACGTTACTGGCTTTAGTACCTCGGAAATCGATTTGATGATTGAGGAAGTTTCTGACATTAAATCCAGTGATGACGATCCTGCCGACCAAGCCATTGAGCAGCAAGGCCCGATCATTAGCAAGCTTGGAGATATCTGGCTACTGGGTAGGCATCGGGTAATTTGTGGCAATAGCCTGGAAGAGTCCACTTTCACGCTACTGATGAATGGTCTCAAAGCCCATATGGTCATATCAGACAGTCCATTTAATGTTCGGATTAAAGGTCATGTTGGTGGCAATGGCGCGATCAAACACAAGGAGTTTGCTTATGCCAGCGGTGAGATGAGTCCATCTGAATTTATCCAATTTCTCACGGTAGCATTTGGACTTCAATCTAAATATAGCGTAGATAACTCCGTTCATTACCAATTTTTAGATTGGCGCCATCTCGAAGAATTTATGACTGCCGGGAACGCTGCCTACCATCAGCTCATCAACCTCATCGTGTGGGTCAAAAATGTCGGCGCTATGGGCAGTTTTTATCGCTCGAGACACGAACTCATTTTGGTCTACGTCAACGGCAAGGGTCCACGCAGGAATAACGTGCAATTAGGTAAATACGGCCGCAACCGTACGAATGTCTGGGAATATCCCGGCATTCTCACCATGTCTAAGCAAAGTGAAGAGGGCAATTTACTCGCTATGCATCCGACGGTAAAGGGGGTGGCAATGATTGCTGATGCCATTTTAGATTGCACCTCTCGCGGGGAAATTGTGCTCGATGCATTCATAGGCAGTGGCACCACATTGATGGCTGCAGAACGCGTAGGACGTGTGTGCCATGGCATTGAGATTGAACCTCAATATGTAGATGTCGCCATTATGCGTTGGCAGCGCCTAACTGGGGAATCTGCCATTCATGCGCAGTCCGGAAAGACCTTTGATCAGCTAACCCGAGAGATGGGAGCGCATCATGACCAATGAGAAAAAAGACTATTTGGTGGGATTTAAAAAACCACCCTCTTCCGGCAAGTTCAAAAAGGGTAGATCAGGAAACCCCAAAGGCCGTCCCAAAGGCGCTAAGAATTTTCGCACCTACCTTAATCTTGAACTCAAAGAGCCTATCAATATCACTGAAAATGGAGAGCATAAACGGGTCCCTAAATCACAGGCAGCCGCCAAGAAGTACGCCAATATGGCAGTCATGGGTGATCCCAAGATGATTCCCATTTTGCTCAAATTAGATGATCTTGCTGATAGTCAAAATGCACAAGCGAGTGAGGCTGCCCCACTCTCGTACAAAGACAAATTAGTGATGAGCAACATCGTTGAGCGAATGCAACAAATGCAAGCACCAGTGCCAGTGGCAACCCCGCCACTGATCGATGACCACAAGCCAAGCGATATCCCAAACGATACCGTTGATCTGAACCCACAAGACACTTTACCCAAGGAATAAATTATGAGCGAACTCACACCCCAAGAATACGATTTTATTTTACGCAATGACCTCATGAGCTTTGTTACGCGGGTCTTTTATGAGCTCAATCCCCAGGCCCAGCTTGTCATGGCCGCTTACCTTGAACTGATTGCCAGCAAGTTAGAAGCGTGTGATCGTGGTGAAATTAAGCGTCTGATTATCTGCATGCCGCCCCGACAACTCAAATCAATTTGCGTGACAGTAGCATTTTCAGCCTGGTACCTAGGTAGGCATCCAGAAAAAAATATCATTTGCGCTAGTTATGGGCAAGAGCTGTCTGAAAAGTTTGGGCGAGATTGTCGCTCGATCATGCAGCAGCCCTGGTATCAAAGGGCTTTTCCAGAAACCAGACTATCCGATCGCCAGGCCTTACATGACTTTGTCACTACTAAAAATGGGGGCAGATTCTCCACTTCAGTTGGTGGTGTCTTAACCGGCCGGGGCGCTGACATGATTATTCTTGATGACCCCCTCAAACCTCAAGATGCCCTGTCAGAGTCACAGCGCACCAAACCGAATCATTGGTATGACAACACCTTACTCAGTCGCCTTAATAATAAAGATGAAGGTGTCATCATTTTGGTCATGCAACGCTTACATCAGGATGATTTGGTGGGTCACGTTTTAGCCCAAGGAGACTGGGATATGCTCTCGCTTCCTGCCATTGCGATAGAGGACGAGCAATTTACCATTCAAAATTGTTTTGGCACCAAGCAATACATTCGCAAAGCGGGTGACTTACTCAACCCCGCTAGAGAATCCCTATCTTCTCTAAACACCATGCGAGCAGCCATTGGAGAATACGACTTTTTAAGCCAATATCAGCAAACCCCCATTCCACAGGGTGGTTCCATCATCAAAACCGAGTGGCTCCAATGCTACGAGTCTCCCCCAACCCGAATGGAAGTTAGTCAAATCATTCAAAGCTGGGATACGGCCTTTAAAGATACCGAGCAAAGCAATTACTGCGTATGCACGACTTGGGCCGCTTTTAAAGGCAATTACTACCTACTTGATGTTCTGAGAAAAAGACTTCAATATCCAGACCTGAAAAATGCCGTGAAAGAGCAATATGGCAAACATAGGCCTCACAAGCTCATTATTGAAGATAAAGCCTCTGGTAGCTCACTCATCGATGATCTTAGAAGAGATGGCATATTAGGCATCATTGCCCATACACCACCTCATGGAATGGATAAGCGCATGCGTCTTGAGATGCAATCAGACTTATTTTCTGATCAGAAGATATTCTTACCCAAAGCAGCTTCTTGGCTAGATGACTATCGAACCGAGTTAATTGGCTTTCCGGGGACTAAATACAACGATCAGGTGGACTCCACCTCCCAGGCACTGGAATACTTTAAGAACAAGTACAGCTCTACCTTAGCGATATGGGAGAAGCTCGGTAGGTAGGGGAAATAACACCTTCGGGCTATTTCAAGGTACAAAGCAATCTTGCCTTTGATTTCAGCCCAAGGACTCTTCTGGACCCATTGCAGAGGTAGCAATCCAAAGACTGGTTACCCAATAGCAAACATCTCAACGTTTCCAAACCCCATTCCTAATGATCACTTAAATGACAGCCCGTCCATTGTCAATGGTCGGGGTTGGACCCGGTCTATTTTCTTTGCTAACGGCAATATTGACTTATTTATAGCCGTGAAAAACGGAGAGTCGGAGAACCGCATTGCGTTCAGAAGAGTAGGACGCAAGGATCCTTATCTGGCGTGAGAATCGTAGTATTCTTCTTGCTTCGTGTGATGCTCACACGCATGTTCTGCCTAGACTGACTGTCGGCGTTCTTGAGGTCGTTCCCGCGCACAATACGGTCTGGGTTAGCGATAATCTCTTTTTTGAAGTATCTGGGCCAGCCTTCAAAGATTATTACCTCGTCAAACTGCTTTCCTTTTGCCTTGTGCATGTTCATCACAATCACCCCCTGTTCAGGCTTGGATTGTGTTGAGAAGTGTTCCCGCACGAATGCTTGTTGCGTGATGGCTAAAGCGTCTTTGTAACCCCCAAAGTCACGCCAGTTTTGAGACAAGTCCTGCCGGAGCTGTGTTCCACGTTCAAGAAGTCTGATATTTCTGACTTCAATCGCTATGCTTTTGAGGCGGGTACACGGGCCACTATCAAGTACTTTTCTGATTGAGACCCAGTCTTTCTCAGGATCGCCCGTAAGAACTGCGGCGCAAGCTGCCTCGTAGCTAGCAACCATCGCCACAATAATGCTGTTTGCAGAAACTGCTTGACCAGCCGACTTCTTCTCACGGTACTTCGCAAACGCCCTCCTGATGGAGTCAGCTTGTGCAAGG
>CAIYZI010000716.1 GCA_903930665.1 uncultured beta proteobacterium | reverse complement strand
TCAGATCGAGAGGGTACGAAATCAAATCGGGCACTTTAGAGGTCTTTCCTAGTGGAAATGCCCTGAGATTGCCATTGCAAAAAGGATTTGGCTGGCTATCCGAAGATGGAACCGTTAGCAGAAGGCGAGAAGACCTGACTAGAGATGAGGCAGTAAGCCTTTTTCTGTCTGACCTTGAACAAGGCAAAGCCGACTGGAAGCAGGCTAAAGTCCTCATCGATAGCCAAATTGCAGGTTTTTCCAGAAACGCCCAGGAGCATCAAGAACGGCTTGATACCAATGGTTTAGAAGGGCTATTTCAACGCGGCATCGATTGGGATAAGTACCAGAGAGGTCGTAAGTACTGGGCCGAAGGACTATCAGCCTTCAGTCAGCGAACCGACGCCATACTCTGTATGGGACACTACCTCTGGTTTGGCGATGAATCTATTGGTCTGAAACCAATGCCGCATTCTCGAAAAGCCGCACAAAGAGCTGAGTTAATCTACAAACGCCTTGAGAGGCATCATAATGGCTTCTCAAGGACCATTAACGGAGCTAGATGGAATCAAGTCAAGTCGGATATCGAAAGGGCATGCTCTTGGACCTCCAAGACACCTCTAAAGGGAAAATCCGAAGCGTATGCTCTCTCTGATCGCCTTTTAAAAAGACTGAAATGGCTTTATAAAATCACCGGCTGTATTTGGACAGTTGAGGATCTGCAAAAAGGAAACATTCGACGAGCTGAAAATGCACGTAATCGAATCGCTTTAGCAATTACTCAATTGGAGATAGAAGGACAAGAAATCAATCAGACTAAAGTAGCCAAACGTGCAGGAGCTTGTAGGAAAACAGTTAGGAAAAATAGAGACCTTCTTGGGGGGTGGGGAAGCGATTATATCGGGGGGGTAGGGGATTTGGTTGCCCCTTCTTCGGAACCGTTGTCTGTTTTGAAGAGTTCTCAAAACCCTAAATTAGTCTTTTCATCGAATTTGTCTACTTCAATTATTTTCGTAGACTTTCCAACTTTTTCAACTTTTTCGAAAAGTCAGCCTTTTCTTGCTAATTTTGACCTTGCTCAATTGAATTTAAAACAGTTTTTTCTTTGGAAGTTGACTCCCTACGCTCAATTACTTTTGGGCGAAGGCGAGCAACTCAACGGCATGAGAGCTTTAAGACTCTTGTCGCCTTCGTATCCCTCAAGTTTAGCTTCGGGGTCAACTTCAGGCGCACTCAATGAGTGCAGGTTAGAACCAAGCAGTACCTGCGGCATAAACGGTTTCCCTCCCACGCTTTGCGCGGGGTCCTCCCATTTAATCCTCGGGGCATTTTCTAAAAGGGCTCAGAACGTCAATCTAACTGCATGCTGGAAAAACAGAGGTCGTGCTCCTCCACAAAGTGTTAGTTAAGCAGTTTGCAGCCGTTTAACCGTTGGTTGTGTCCGCTTCTCCGCCTGCGAAAGCTCGTAATTGGTCTGCAAGGTCATCCAAAATCTAGCGGTGCTAACACCTGCTCTTTCAAGCCTGACCGCTAAATCTGGACTGATCCCAGCCCGTCCGTTGATAACGCGGGACAAAGTGGTGCGCGATACTCCAAGTCGTTCCGCTGCATCAGTGATTTCAATTCCGAGCGGGATTAATACGTCCTCACGCAATAATTCGCCGGGGTGTGGGTGGTTCTTCATGGTGACAACCTCCTTTAATGGTAGTCCTGATAATCAACCAGCTCAGTATCGTTACCGACAAAGCGGAACGTCACACGCCAGTTGCCATTCACCCATACGGACCAATGTCCTTTCAACTCTTGCTTGAGGGGGTGGAGCTTGTAGCCTGGCTGATTGAGATCGTCTGGTGAAGTTGCTGCATCAAGCGCTGCCAGAATGCGGCGCAGTTTTGGCGCATGAGCAGCTTGCACTCCGCGAACTGAATCTGTCTTGTACAAGGTTTCAAGCCCCTTGTGGCGGAAGCTGACGATCATGGAACAAGTGTAGCGCATAGCGATACGCCTATTAATCGCGTCTAGTGTCTAAAAGCCCACCAGGGAATGCTTTTGAGCTTTTTCTTTCAAGCAATTGGTAATAATGATAATAAAAACGGTAATAATAAAAATAATAATCGCAATTTTTGTGCTATACTTTTCCTGTTAGGGCGCAAGGAGTGGCTGTATGACACGCAGAAGGGCAATTGAGGCTGATGAACTATTTGAGACGGCAAATCGCATGCAGGCAGGGGGCAAGGAGGTTACTGCCATCGGGTTGTTGGATGCTTTAGGTGGTGGCAGCCTTCGAACTATCTACAAGCACTTAGAGTCCTGGCAGCAAATGAAGCCGTTGGAGGTAAAAATCGAGGCAAGCGAAATACCACCTGGTGTACAGATGGCTTTTGCTAATGCTTGGAGGTTGGCGGCTCAAGAAGCTGGTCGAGAAGTTCAAGCGGTCAAGGAAAAAGCTGCTGAAGAAATTAGTGCAGCGTTGCGGCAATTTCATGGTGCTTTAGAAGCAATCGGCAAGTTAGAAGCTGAGAGTGAAATCGAAGCCCAGGAGTCAGAGGCTTTGAAGACAAAGTTAGTAGAGGCTGAAGCTTT
>CAIYZI010000715.1 GCA_903930665.1 uncultured beta proteobacterium | reverse complement strand
GGTTGTACTGGTTCGTATGGGCATGGTCTCTCTGGCAAAGCTCAAAGAGATTCGTCCCTATGTGGTAGTTGGGGCTTTCATTGTGGCTGCCGTGGTGACGCCACCGGATGTGCTCTCACAACTGCTCTTGGCTGTCCCGATGGTTCTTCTTTATGAATTGGGCATCTTAGTGGCACGCTTCTACGCGCCCAATGAGTCTAGTGATGATCAGATACCTGCTTCTGGCGTTTAATATCTCATCCAGCCCAACCTCGGGCTAATCAATAACAAGATGGTCTACCTTTGAATCTGACTGATATCGCTCATACATCTTGAGGTAGGCAGACTCAAGAGCTTGAGTATAAAGAGGGGTATCAAACAATGCGCTTCCTAGCCGATTCTGATTTAAATGATCTTTCAGACCATTTAGTTTTTGAAGGTCGCTCGCCAATTCAATTGCTAGTGCTTCATATTCTCCTTGGTCAGTCGTAATCAATCCTGGCAGGTCAACGGCATTTAATAGACTGGCAGCCACACGGCTAGCGAAGGACCTCCCCCTAAGCGTTAGCACTGGTAGACCAGCCCATAAGGCATCACTTGTAGTGGTATGAGCGTTATACGGGAATGTATCTAAAAATAAGTCAGCATGATGATGACGCGCTAAATGATTGGGCAGGGCCATGCGTTCTGCAAAAACCAATCTTTTTGGATCAACACCATGTTTTTCGGCTTCTTTTTGAAGATTTGTACCTACCCAATTATTATCCTCAAAAAGCCAAAGAACACTTCCTTCCACGGCTTTTAGTATCCTCATCCAAGATTCAAATGTGGTTGGAAGTATTTTGAAATTATTATTAAAGCAACAAAACACAAAGCCCTTATCGGGCAGTCCTAGCTCAGCCCTGGTGAATTTTTTATCTGAAATTATCCTTTTTCTATCATTGGGTTGATAGCTATTGGGAAGATATACAACCTTTTCGGAGTAATACTGTTGGGATTCGCTTGGAATGAGGGTTTTATCTGCAATGATGTAATCGATATAGTCTGCACCCATAGTGCCGGGGTAGCCTAAGTAATTTACCTGTATTGGTGCAGCCCGAAATGAAAAAATACCCGTCCTTGAGTCTTGTGTAAAACCCTTTAAGTCGACGGCTATATCAATATTTAAACTTCTACTTAATTGCGCAATCTCAATATCTGATTGGTGCCCCACCTCAATAAAGCTGTCAAATGACTTTTGTAAGCGCTGGCGTGTTTCGTCACTTTCTTTTGGCCCAAATGAGAAAGCAATCAATTCAAATTGATTTTTATCGTGCAACTCGAAAAGCTCAGCCATCAAAAAGCCGGTTGCGTGATTATGGAAATCGGCTGAAAAATACCCAATCCGAATTTTTTCTCGCTTTGGGTATTTGGGGATCAGACCTAAGGAGGGGTTAAAAGGAAATTTTTGTTGAATATGACTTGTGGAAGATATCTGTTGTAGTAGCGCGTTATCGGTTAAAGCTAGAATCGAAAAGGGTTGAATTATTTTTTTGCTTGGCGATACATAGTCTGCAAGCTTATCAGTCGCATCCTGAACGTCTTTCCAAAAACACATTCTTAATTTTAAGAAAAGGTAGTCTCCATAACCCCAGTCAAGGTCTGGCTTTAGGTTCAAGCCCTTTTCGTAGTAAACGATAGCCTCATTGAAACGTTTAAGCTTATTTAATGCGGCACCTTTATTAAACCAAGCCTCAGCATAATTGGGTTTTAACTCCATTGCCTTTTCATAGTGCTCAATCGCCTCTTCGTAGCGATTGAGCTCATGCAGTGCGACACCTTTATTGGACCAAGCCTCTGCATGATCAGGTTTTAACTCCATTGCCTTTTCATAGTGCGCAATCGCCTCTTCGTAGCGCTTGAGATCTTTTAGTGCGACTGCCTTATTGGACCAAGCCTCTGCTAAATTGGCATTTATGGTCAATGCCTTGTCAGCTAATAACAAGGCCTCTTCGTAATATTTAAGCTCTTTTAAGGATGCGCCCTTATTTAAATATGCCTCTGCATATTGAGGATTCAGGTTGATTGCTGTATCGTAGCAACAAAGAGCCTCAGAATGTCGACCCAAGCTAGATTCGGTCTTACCGTAATTTAACCAAGCCTCTGGATTATTGGGTGCTAATGCAACAGCCTTTTTGTGATACGGGATTGACTCAGCATTGGCTCCAGAATCTGCCAGTGCTTTTGCTAAGTTATAGAGAATTGATGCATCATTTGGATTAATGCGGGCTGCTTTAATTAATAAATCAGCCGCCTCCTTGTATTTAGCTTGTGATGCTTTTATTAGACCCAGTATATGAAGAGCGGGTAAGTTTCTAGAATCAACTTGAAGCACTCTTTTGAGAATTAAATCTGCGCCATTAAAGTTACCTTCATGAAATGATTTTATGGCTTGCTGAAGCATTAATTGAAGTTGTGGGCTCATAAATATTGTCTTAGCCAATCCTAATTTAACTACATTGATTTTTTTTGAGTTATTTAGTTGGTTGGCTGGAGTCTAGGTAATAAGTTTTAGGTAGAGTTAGCTAGTATCACTTTATGGTGGAGCGATTTCAGGGGAAGTAAAGGTTTTAAGTAGCCAATTAGTGAGGCGATCAAAGCTGTAACGTCGTTGTCTGATATTGCCTTCTTCTACCTCAGACCCAATGAAGACTTTCCCAGCTGCAAGTAGGGTTCGACGTTGTTTGATTGTATCAATTTGAATTAAGCGCGGCAAAATTTTAGGTAACTCATGACGAATATCAACCACAACACAATGTTCGTGTTGAAGTTGACTAACTTGACAAAGCAAGAGTTCGGCTTTGCTTAAGTTAAATTGGTTGGCGATAATGATGCGATGGCACATCAAAACCCCTTTTGCCTCAATTTTGTGTTCGGCATGATTTTCTAGAACTTGCTCTGCAAGACATGCCAAGACATACCAGTCATTCTTTTTTGGGTGGGGGGTGCTCTCTAAAATTTTGCCAAGTAATTCACCTGCTTCAGGAACGCCTTGCTGGTGTGCTTGCCATACCCAATAAGATGCTTGCAGTCCACGTATATTCTCCTGAAGCTTTTCACGTTTGCGCCATAAGTTGGCACCCCTTCTAAATTGTGCGTGTGGATGACCAAGGTCAGCTGCATTCTCAAAGCAACGATCACTCTCTTTGGCGTTGTATCCAGAAAACTGGGGGCGACGGTAAATTTCACCTAAGGCATACCAAGCGTCTCGATCTCCATCTTTGGCGGCAAGCTCTAACCAATGAGCCGCTTTTTTAAGTGAGGCGTTTGATTTATTGCCAGTAATATTTTTTGATACTGGCGATTCATCCAATTGTGCAAGCTGTAAACCAAGGGTGAGTTTGGCAGCTGTTAGACCTAATTCGGCGGCTTGGATCAGGGCATCTTTATTCTTATTGGCAAGCCAAGCGGACCACAGTGAGGAGAGAGCCTCATTTTTTGGTTGCAATTTGATCAATAACTCTTTTGCTTGGGTAGTAAAAAAAGAGTCAGACTGCGCTATTTCAAACAGATAATTTTTGGCCTTCTCTTGCAACTCTGAAAATCCAGCGCTGGGTTCATGTAATTCAAGCCAGCGTGCGAGTTCAATCTGTAGTGTTTTCTTCAGGGGATTTAATAGCAAGTCAGCAAGTTGCCATTGAGCGGCAGCGCTAAATGGCGTATTGGCTTCTGCTATCTCCCAAAAAGTCCGCC
>CAIYZI010000714.1 GCA_903930665.1 uncultured beta proteobacterium | reverse complement strand
ATGTTTTTTCAAGTTTTACGCCATTACGCTCACTTACCAAAGTCATAAATGGTCTGCCGGAACCATCTTTGCCTGATTGTTCTAATTTAAATGGACTGTTGTGATTTGGAAGATCTAGGTTGCCTAAAGCAATCAAACCAGAGCGAGCAAAATATTTATGTGTAAGGTTGTATTGAAAAAGTTCTACAGGCTCTTTATCCGCAGTAAGCGCTTTTAAAAGTTTGGCATCCACCACGTTTGCGCCGTTAGCGCTAATTTGTAAAGCAAGCACATCATTTTCAAGAGTAAACTTTTCAGCACTATCTATAGTGCCTAAAATTGACAGTGGAGCCTGATTAGAAACTGGGGAACCAGAGATTTGCGCTGGTATATCGGTTTTTTCTTGTGCAGAGCCGGCAGGAGTCACGGTGCTCGTTGCAGGAGCCCCACCAAGTAAAGCCGGTCTGCCCTCATGCACGAGCCAGTTGTTGTAGAGCATTAAGCCTGATAGTGAGAACACGGCCCAAAGAATTGTTTTTTTAAAGTCCATTTGTATTCACTTAATTAATGACATGTTTGTTTTACCGCAGGATCATAACCACCATGTGACAGAGGGTTACAACGCAAAATTCGCCACACCGAAAGGCTAAGGCCTTTTATAAAACCATAATGCTCAAAACAGTCACACGCGTATTGCGAACAACTCGGCACATATTTACAATGCATACCAATATAAGGGCTTAGCAAAACCTGATAGAACCTAACAAGCTTTATAGCGGTAGAGTTCAATAAACGCACGTTACATTAACCCCTGCACTTGTTTGCGCAAAAGTTCTCTCTCTTTTTTTCGGAGTCTGCCACGTGTTTCGCGGCCGATAGGTTTTTTGAGTTTCACTACAACATCGCTTTTTAGATTTGCAGCTTGAGCGGTCCAAATTAAATCGCGAATCATTCGCTTTAAGCGATTACGATCCACAGCACGCTTGGCCAGCTTTTTCGCTACTGCAATTCCTAAATCAGGTTTTACGCCTTCTTGCGCGGATGCCAAATACAAACCCCAATACAAACTTGTCTTGGGGCGTGTTTTTAGTAGTTCAGAAATTCTCGCGCCGTTCAATGGCTAAAACTTAAACAGCTAAACGTTTACGACCTTTGGCACGACGTGCATTTAATACTGCGCGTCCACTACGAGTTTTCATACGAACACGGAAGCCGTGGGTACGTTTACGACGTGTTACTGAGGGTTGGTATGTTCTTTTCATGATCGATCCCGGGAAAACCAAGTATTTTCCTTGTTGCGGGGCAAAAGGTCAATCTATGTAATTGAATATATAGGTATTTTTCTTTAAATTTTCGTCATAGTTTTGATAAGCCATTGATTTAAATAGATTTAATATTTTTGTACACAAGTTATCCACAGCTTTTCCACGTTTTTCTGGCTTGTGGATAACTTTAAGCGATCGCTACAATGGATCCTCCAAAAATATGAGCAACTTACAGAACCCACCCGCCTTGAATTCACTCAACCCATTGGGATTTTGGGATGCTGTTATTGGCACCCTATCTCGCGAGCTGTCGCCCCAGCAATTTAAAACTTGGATCCAGCCTTTAAGGTTGTTATCATACGAAGAAAGTGAGCAATTACTTACTATAGGGGCGCCAAATAGATTCAAATTAGATTGGATTAAAAAAACTTTTGCCGATCGCTTTCAAGAATTAGCTTCGGAATATTTTGGTCGTGCAATAACTATGAATTTTGTCCTTGATGTAGAAGGGGGTGCTCAAGATTTGAGTCCTTCGCCTACTAAAATGGAGATTAGCGCACCCCTAGTGGTTGAGGAGTCCATTTCATTAGAAGAACAATCTTTTGAGATAGAGGACCACTCCAAACTTAATCCAGCACTTACTTTTGATACCTTTGTTACCGGTAAGGCCAATCAATTAGCTAGGGCAGCCTCTATTCAGGTTGCCCATAACCCAGGAACCTCTTATAACCCCATGTTTTTATATGGTGGGGTAGGTTTGGGTAAAACCCACTTAATTCATGCTATTGGCAACCACCTTCTTAAGGAAAAGCCAAACGCAAGAATTCGCTATATTCATGCAGAGCAATATGTTTCCGATGTTGTAAGAGCCTATCAACAGAAAGCTTTTGATCGATTTAAGCGCTACTACCACTCCTTAGATCTCCTTTTGATTGATGATATTCAATTCTTTAGTGGCAAATCACGCACTCAAGAAGAGTTTTTCTATGCTTTTGAGGCACTTTTAGGCAACAAAGCTCAGGTCATTATTACTAGTGATACTTATCCAAAAGAAATGGCGGGCATTGATGATCGTTTAATTTCCCGATTTGACTCTGGTTTAACTGTAGCTATCGAGCCGCCAGAATTAGAGATGCGAGTTGCCATTTTGATGAAAAAGGCAGTTAACGAAGGTATCCCCATGAGTGAAGACGTGGCTTTTTTTGTTGCCAAACATCTACGCTCGAATGTGCGAGAGTTGGAGGGGGCATTGCGTAAGATTTTGGCTTATGTTCGCTTCCATGGCCGCGAAGTTACTATTGATGTGGCTCGAATAGCCTTAAAAGACCTTCTTTCTATTCAAAATCGTCAGATCTCAGTTGAGAATATTCAAAAAGCAGTAGCAGATTTTTATAGTATTAAGGTGGCTGATATGTACTCTAAGAGGCGGCCAGCTAATATTGCTAGACCACGTCAGATTGCGATGTTTATGGCGAAAGAGCTCACTCAAAAGAGTCTTCCTGAGATTGGCGAGTTATTTGGTGGGCGCGACCATACGACTGTTTTACATGCCGTTCGAAAAATTACTGAAGAGCGATCACATGATGGACAGCTTAATCATGAGATTCATGTGATTGAACAGACCTTAAAGGCATAGATTTTCCTGTGGATAAGGT
>CAIYZI010000713.1 GCA_903930665.1 uncultured beta proteobacterium | reverse complement strand
TGCTGATAAATTGAAGTTATCCGTGCAAACCACCAAAGGCGTTACTCGTGGTGGTGTCGCGGGAGTTGCTAAAGATCATCCTTTGGCTAATCCTAAAGTTGTCCAGGCACTTTATGGCGATGAAGCAATCAAAAATAAACGCAATATCGAAGCCGTTCAAGTATCTCCTGGTGTTTTTGTGTCTGCTCGAGTAGTTGCCTTTCATCCTGCAGAAACGCTTCCATTTAAAGATGTTGCTCAAGAGGTGAAACGTCAAGTAAGCCAAAGGGCTGCTGAGAAGCTTGCTGTTGAAGCTGCGTCTGAGCAATATGCCGCACTTCAAAAAGACCCTAAAAATGCTACTGGTTTTGCGGCACCGTTTTGGGTATCGCGTAACAAGCCTTCAAACTTAGTGGGCGCAGCTTTGGATGATGTCATGGCTGTCAATCCAGACCATTTGCCTGCAGTGGTTTCTGTTGCGAATCCTGGCGTTGGCACAACCATCTATCGCGTTGATCAATTACGTCAGCCTAGTGGTGTCGATGCTCAGATTCATAAAGCCCAAGCTTCGCAAATGCAGTCATTGGCGGCGCAATCCGAATTTGCCGGTTTTATGGGCTTTTGGCGTCATGCAGCTGGTGTAAAAGTCATCAACCCTATTAAGCCAATGAACTCTGGCGGAGCAGGTAGTTAAGCTAACTCCTTAGCGAGACTTTTCTCTAAGAAGCGATTGATATGGGGCCATTGAGCCCCATACGTTTTTGAGCAAGATGGATTGAGCCGCTGCATTGGGGTGAATGCGGTCTTCTTGAAATAATTCAGGCTTATCCGCTACGCCCGTAAGCAAAAACGGCGTGAGCACAACGCTTTCTTCTTTTGCAATGCGTGGATAGATTTTTTTAAATTGCTCGGTGTAATCACGTCCGTAATTAGGAGGAATTTGCATACCAATTAACAAGACCTTTGCCCCTGACTTTTTACTCATGGAAATCATATTGCGGAGATTTTTTTCTGTTTGCGATAGGGGTAGACCTCTTAAAGCATCATTTGCACCAAGTTCAATCATGACTAAGCCCGGATGTTTTTGCTGTAAGAGTGCTGGTAAGCGACTAATTCCGCCGGCAGTGGTTTCTCCGCTAATGCTGGCATTGAATACTTTCCAAGAGCTCCCAACCTTGATTAATTCTTGCTCCATCAGATGCACCCATCCGGCATCCCTAGGCAGTCCATATTCTGCTGAAATACTGTCGCCCATGACCAAAATGGTTGGCGTAGTTTGGGCAAAGGAGTGCTTGCTCATAAACAGGCAAAATAGGGCGGTAAAGAAAATTTTTGGTAACAAGAAAATAGATCGATGTGTTGGGGTCATGAATCAAAAATTCACAGAAAAGTTAAAAACGGCATTGATATGAGTAATTCGGATAAAGCCATTAAAGTCAGCCATTTGCTTAAGGAGGTTTCAACAAGCGATGGACCTTTGACCATTTTGCACGACATTAGCTTTGATATTGCCTCTGGTGACAGTGTTGCCATTGTCGGCGCTTCGGGTTCGGGTAAAAGTACCTTGCTTAGTCTGCTGGCTGGACTAGACCTTCCTAGCAAAGGCGGGGTCAATTTGATGGGGTTAGCATTAAATGACCTAGATGAAGATGGTCGCGCCAAGTTACGAGGCAAATATGTGGGATTTGTTTTTCAGTCTTTTCAGCTGCTTT
>CAIYZI010000712.1 GCA_903930665.1 uncultured beta proteobacterium | reverse complement strand
TGACAATGGGGTATTGTTAAGTCCCTCGCCGAGGTGGCGAGAGAGATAAATCATGAAACCCGAACCTATTTCCAAACCTGTCCAGCCTAAAGCTGCTACTCCCGCCACGGTGCATTTGCAAACCATTGGCCCAGAGGAGGCTGGTCAGCGCTTGGACAATTACTTGCTTCGATGGGCCAAAGGGGTGCCTAAAAGCCATGTTTACCGAATTATTCGCTCTGGTGAGGTTCGAGTAAATAAGAAGAGGGCTGAGCCGACCACTCGCTTAATTGAGGGTGATGTTGTGAGATTACCCCCTGTTCGTTTGGCGGAACCAGCCCAGATGGCGGCAGTGAACACTGCTCAAACGAAATCCCGCGCTAGGGGTTATTCAGACAAAATGCCTATCCTTTACGAGGATGACGCTCTATTAATAGTAAATAAACCTGCAGGTTTAGCAGTTCATGGCGGGTCAGGTATCGCTTTGGGTGTCATTGAAACCTTACGGATTACCCGTCCAGAGCTGAAATTTTTGGAGTTGGTCCATCGTTTAGACCGCGATACATCAGGGGTTTTGCTCTTGGCCAAGAAGCGAAGCGCTTTAGTTGAATTACACCGTCAAATCCGCGAAGGTCTGACGGATAAACGATATTTCTTACTTGCACATGGTGAAATTGAGCAAAGCGCCGGGGTGATGCAGCTGAAATTCCCCTTGCATAAGTACTTATTGCCAAACGGTGAGCGGCGCGTACGCGTCGACCCAGATGGTATACCGAGTCACACCGCACTTAGAGTCGTTAAGAAAATGAAGCGTGAAGATGCAGCAATTACTTTGGCGGAAGCGCAACTCAAGACAGGGCGCACACATCAAATCAGGGTACATCTTCAAAAATTGGGTCATTCGATCCTGGGTGACGATAAATATGGGTTTGAGGACGAAGATAAGCGCATTAAATCTAAGCGTCTTTATTTGCATGCGCATTTAGCGGGTTTTACCCATCCTAAAACTGGTGAAAAGATGCGAATTGAATCTGCTTTGCCTCCTGAATTTGTGGCAATGATGAAAAACTTTGAGCCGCAAGGCTAATGGATTGCTCTATCAATATGACTCAAGATAAAACATCCGAAAAACGTTATGACCTGATTGTTTGGGATTGGGACGGCACGATCATTGATTCCACGCCAACCATTGTTCAGTGCATTCAGCAGGCATGCCGAGATCTGGGTTTTAAAGAACCGGACGACTCTTTGGCAAGCTCGGTGATTGGACTTGGTATCCACGACTCTTTGCGCAGAGCTGTCCCATGGATTGAGCCAGCATATTTTCCAAAGCTGACGGAACGTTTTCGCTATCACTATTTAGCCAAAGACCACGAGCTTCATCTTTTTGATGGAATTCGGGAGTTATTGGAAGGATTGCGTGACGATGGTTATCTTTTAGGGGTAGCCACAGGTAAATCCCGAGTAGGTCTTGATAGATCGCTTGAACATCATGATTTAGGGCATCTATTTCAGGAAACTCGTACAGCTGATGAGTCGTTTTCTAAGCCGCATCCGGGAATGCTGCTTGAGCTTTCAGATGCTACTCAGGTACCCATGCGTCGTATGTTGATGATTGGTGACACTACTCATGATTTGGATATGGCTGCTAATGCTGGGGTTGATGCTGTAGCAGTGACCTATGGAGCTCATCCCGCCAGTACCCTGCATGAATCTTCATCCTTGGTGCATGTAAATGATGTTTCAGAATTATCTGAGTGGTTAAAAGAGCACTTAACGCATCTGCCGGCATAGGCAATCCTTTACCAAAACAATCAATATTTTTTAATAGCCAGGAATTACAAATCATGGAAAACGATAAAAGCATGAATGCCAATCAAAATTGGGAGCGTCAAGCGCTTGAACATTTGCTTTTAGAGAATTTAAAAGAGACTCGTAAAGCGCGTCGTTGGAAAGCGATTTTTCGGGTTCTGACACTTTTGGTATTTATTGGTGTGATTATTGCGGTGTTCGATTTTCATCTTCCTGGACACGGCATAGGTGTTGAAAAACATACTGCTTTAGTAACTTTGGAAGGGGAAATTTCCTCGAGCTCTCCAGCAAATGCGTCAGATATTAATGCATCCCTAACTTCCGCTTTTGAGAACGAGCACAGTGCTGGTGTAATTTTGCAGATCAATAGCCCAGGAGGCTCACCAGTTCAGGCTGGAATGATGAATGATGAGATTCATCGTTTACGTAAGCTCTATCCAAACAAGCCTTTTTATGTAGTGGTTGAGGATATTTGTGCATCAGGTGGGTATTACGTAGCGGTTGCCGGTGATCAAATCTTGGTTGATAAGGCAAGCTTAGTGGGCTCTATTGGTGTCATCATGGAAGGTTTTGGTTTTACGGGTTTGATGGATAAATTGGGTGTAACGCGCCGCATGATTACTTCTGGCTCTAATAAGGGCATGTTAGATCCTTTTAGCAAGGAGAATCCGCAACAAGTAGAAATGGTGAAGACCATGATTGATGAGATTCATCAGCAATTCATCACCGTTGTAAAAGAAGGGCGCGGTGCTCGTTTAAAAGATACGCCAGAACTTTTTTCTGGCCGTATTTGGAATGGTGAACAAGCTGTCAAAATTGGCTTGGTAGATGGATACGGGACCGTGGACTCAGTTGCTCGCGATATTTTGAAAGCCCCAGATGTCTTGGATTACACCGTAAAAGAAAACTTCGCAGAGCGTGTGGCAAAGCGATTTGGTGCGGAAGCTGGAACAGCTGCTGGCAAAGCGCTTGTTAATGCTCCTGGTTTAAAGTAAACCTACGTAAGCAATCTTTAGGCCAACAGTAAAAATACTGTTGGTCGATTTTGCAGGGAAGCGCAAGCAGATTCGTTGGGGTAACGCTTGCGCCATTCCGCGATTGAGAGCGTTGTAATCATTTCTGATTTCAGACTGAGATCAACACCCAAGCAAAGCGAGGTTTGTGGGCTTAAGGAATTTAAACAGCCCATGAGCATGGCAGCATTTCGATATGGCGTTTCAATCCAAATTTGAGTTTGTTGTAGCTTTCGAGACTCAATTTCTAATTGCTTAAGTCGCGCACTTCGATCATGCGTTTCATGTGGAAGATATCCCTGAAAGGCAAAGCGTTGTCCATTTAATCCGCTTGCCATGAGGCCCAAAAGAATGGAGCTTGGGCCCACTAGAGGTTTGACTGTGGCGCCCAGTTTATGAGCGGCCAATACTAGCTCAGCACCAGGATCGGCAACTCCTGGCACTCCAGCTTCAGACATTAATCCCACATCATTTCCTGCTATGAGCGGTTTTAGTAAATCAGCAGGTTTGACTGTATCCCCATATTTTGCGTTACGAGCAGCGCCACGCCATTCACCCATTTGCATTTCTTGTATAGGGCAAATCAATGGGGAAATGCTATCGACTGCTTTTAAAAATGCACGAGCTGTTTTAGCGTCTTCTACGATCCAATGTTTTAACTTAGCAGTCTGCAAAATCGTTTCATTTGGAAGAACCCAGGGCAATTGTTCTGCGCGGGATTCCTCCCCCAAAGTATTGGGGATTAAAAATAGCGTACCTAATTTGGAGCTCATGCTAGTTGTTTCTTTTTAAATGTAAATAAGGATTACTTAAAGGCTTATGCAGACTTGACTTATGCCGCACTTTTTTTAGAAGGGATGGCAAAGCCAGCATTCCGTAAAAGTTCGCTCAGAGCGATTAGTGGTAAGCCTATTAATGCGGTAGGGTCATTACTTTTAATGGCCTCAAGCAATGAAATGCCTAGACCCTCAGATTTTGCGCTTCCCGCGCAGTCGTAGGGCTCCTCAGTTAGTAAATAGGATTCCAGTGCCTCATCTGATAATTTTCGAAACTTCACTTCGGTGGGAATACTCAACGTAGTTTCTATATCGCCGCGCATTAGGCAAAGCGCTGTATGAAAAGTGACGGTGGAGCCGCGCATGAGCTGAAGTTGAGCCATAGCTCTTTCAAAATTTCCGGGTTTGCCAATGGCCGCGCCGCATAAGTCTGCAACTTGATCAGAACCAATCACCCACGCTTCCGGATGTTTTTTGGCAACAGCTGCGGCCTTTGCTTTGGCAAGGCGTAGCGCAAGATCAAGAGTGCTTTCCCCAGGAAGTGGTGTTTCATCAACCTGAGGCGAGATTACTTCAAATGGGATTCTGAGTCGCCCAAGTAGTTCACGTCGATAGACCGAGGTAGATGCCAAGATTAATGGGGTTTTTATGAAATTATTCATTGCTGCCTGTGCTTTCTCTAGTGCCTTCATTTAGACTGATGCCATGAATCGTAATCAAGTTTTACCTCAAGTTGAACTATCTGCCGAACCGAGCGCTTTGCGCAGGGTGGATTTTTGTGCCTCCCATGCTTATAAAGGCGAAGGCTTTCTAAATATCCAGGCCCTTCCTCGCGTAGCTGAGGCAGTTGCTTCCGTAGAGGCTGGGGATGGATTTCATTGGAAAGTGGATACCTATTTCGTTGATTCTCCAGGTAGCATACCTAAGCAGATGTTGGATTTAGAGCTAAAAGGCTGTCTTCACCTAGTCTGTCAGCGCTGTTTGCAAGAATGTGCATTGGATTTAATGGAAACACGTCAATTTTTTTTCGTTGCCAGCGAAAGTGAGGCTGAGGCTTATCCCATGGAGGATGA
>CAIYZI010000711.1 GCA_903930665.1 uncultured beta proteobacterium | reverse complement strand
GTTTGTTTATCCTCATACCATTTACTCTGCCGCCCAAGAGATTGCCTGCGCAAAATAAGAGGATTTAGAACGCGATCGCCTCACCATATTAATTTGAAGTCTCATCACCTTCAAGGCAATACCAATAAATCAATAGCAAGTTCACTAGCGGGATGAGCCCAAGCAAGATCCACCAACCATTACGGTCAATATCGTGCAAGCGACGCACTGAGACAGAAGCATGGGGAAGTAGTAAGGCAAGCGCAGTCAAGGCATAAAGAGTGCCGCTTACCAATGAAGCTGCGGCAGCAATGAGCACAATAAAGAGCACGAACCACCAATACTCACTTCGACTTGCGCGCCCCTTAAAGTCGGCATACTTAGAAAGACATACCCCAATAGATTGTGAAAACGTCATCACCAATATCCCTTAGTTAAAGATCAAATCATACCGATCTTTAAGCGCATATTTAGCCAAATTAGTAAGCTTTGCTTTGCTTTAATAAGCCACTTGTTGCCAGCCACTAGGGCAAGCTTGAGTTTGGGGATAGTACAAACCATTCTCAGGGCAGTAAGCGGCGGTTCTTTGAGGTGCCCCATAGTAGTGTGGGTAGTAAACAGGCGCAGGACGGTAATAGATATTGGCACCAACCACTCCTACGGCTGCGCCAACCACAAATGGTGCCCAGGCACCACCGTGCCAACCACCATAGCCACCACGCCAACCGTGGGCATTAGCAGGTGCCACTGCCCCAGCTAAAGATAATGCGGCAACTACTGAAATGAGAATTCTTTTCATATTCAACTCCTACATTAATAGGGATTTACCTCTCCCTGCCCTATTAACGCCAAGCCAAATTGGCAAGTTGACAGGAAATCCAAATCCTTTTTGCGACGCCTTAAAACTTGTAAAACAATCAGGTGTAAGCTTTGAACTATGAATATGACTCCTGAAAATTCAACACTTGTCGTTATTGATATGCAAGACAGGCTAATGCCTGTTATCGAGGATCATGAAAACATCCTGAAACAGTGCCTGCGCATAGCCAATATCGCCCGAATTCTGGATATTCCCATTATTGGCACCGAACAAAGCCCTCAAAGCTTGGGAAATAACGCAAAAGAGCTCAAAGTACTTTGCCAAAAAACTGTCGTCAAGGATCATTTTGATGCCTGCATAGATGGCCTTATCGAGGCTTTACCAAAAGATCGTCCCCAGCTTATCTTGACCGGTTGTGAAACCCATATCTGCCTCATGCAAACAGCCCTACATTTGCTTGCAGCTCACTATGACGTATCCATCCTGGTAGATGCCACAGGATCACGCGCTAGCCTGAATAAAGACTACGGATTACAGAACTTAAGGGCGGCCGGGACAAAGCTCCTCACTGTTGAAATGGTCGCTTATGAGTGGCTTAAATCCTCTAAACACCCCAAATTTAAAGAAGTTTTAGCCATCATTAAGTAATCGGCATCAAATAACCGACTTCCAAGCGATCACCAGGAAACTGACTTCCTGAGCAGTTTCCTGGTGGGTAAGCGATAATTAAATCAGACTTTTTTGACCATTTCTATTCGGAGCTTTACACATGCCTGCTTACCGCTCAAAGACCTCAACTGCTGGCCGCAATATGGCGGGCGCTCGCTCCCTGTGGCGCGCCACTGGCATGAAAGATGAGGATTTTTCCAAACCCATCATTGCGGTTGTGAACTCTTTTACTCAATTCGTACCAGGCCATGTCCACTTAAAGGATTTGGGTCAGCTAGTCGCCCGTGAAATTGAAGCTGCCGGTGGTGTCGCCAAAGAGTTCAACACCATTGCGGTTGATGATGGTATTGCTATGGGTCATGATGGAATGCTCTACTCCCTACCCAGTCGCGATCTGATTGCTGACTCTGTTGAGTACATGGTCAATGCCCATTGCGCTGATGCTATGGTCTGCATCTCTAACTGTGACAAGATCACCCCCGGTATGTTGATGGCCGCTATGCGCGTCAATATCCCTGTGATTTTTGTTTCAGGTGGACCGATGGAGGCTGGCAAGGTACGCTTAGCGAACCCCGTGACCAAAACCATTGAGATCGTCAAAATGGATTTGATCGACGCCATGGTGATGGCTGGTGATAGCAACGTAAGCGACGCAGATTTAGCTGAAGTAGAACGCTCTGCTTGCCCAACCTGTGGCTCTTGCTCTGGCATGTTTACGGCCAATTCTATGAATTGCTTAACTGAAGCTTTGGGACTCTCATTACCTGGTAACGGCACCATGCTAGCCACCCACGCAGATCGTGAGAAATTGTTTAAGAAGGCCGGTCATGTCATTGTTGATTTGTGTAAGCGTTACTACGAACAAGATGATGCCGCAGTCTTACCTCGTTCGATTGGTGTGAAAGCTTTTGAAAACGCGAT
>CAIYZI010000710.1 GCA_903930665.1 uncultured beta proteobacterium | reverse complement strand
CACCAGCGGCGGCGTCAGCGAGGCCGTGCTTCAACAGAAGGTAGAGGCCGCAGTTGCTGCTGGACATCACCATCTTGATGCCGGTGATCTGGTGCCTTCCTCCATCGGACTGGCCGTGATCGCTTTATCGTCTTTCATGGACAAGAACTTGTCACTGGAACAAAGGGGCGCAGAGTTTGGTGACCGTGCAGCCAAAGCAGGTGTCACCGGCGCGGCAGCCAAGACGGTGCTCATTGCAACAAACACATGGTGGCTCGGACTTGCGGTTGGCGTTGGTTCGCGATGGCTGGCCTCCTACGGCGGGAACAAGCGACAGAGATACGAGGCCCTAGAGCGTGCCGTTGAATCACTGGAAAACAATGCAAGCCGTAGCGGATCCCATGCTCTTGTCCGCACATGATTTATTGGCTATGTTCATTCTGAGGTTGGAATCCAATTGCACATGCTCTGTATGTTTTGTGCAAAAGTTGGTTGCGTCACGCTCAAGCGGCCATTGGTTCCGACTCGCGGATAAGCACCTCAGCAGGAATATGCAATCCTTCGCTTAGTCTGCGGATCATGCTCAGGGAGAGTGATCGTTTGTAAGACAAAACTTCATACACTCGATTGAGCGGACCAATGTACGGAATGAGGTCTTTCACAGTCATGCCAGACTGCTCCATACGAAACTTGATGGCCTCAATAGGGTCAGGCGGATCAATAGGGTGGTGCTTGGCCTCATAGGCTTGAACGAGGGTGCCCAATACATCAAGCCGCTCACCGTCGGGC
Organism: uncultured beta proteobacterium; assembly: GCA_903930665.1. Lineage (GTDB taxonomy): Bacteria > Pseudomonadota > Gammaproteobacteria > Burkholderiales > Burkholderiaceae > Polynucleobacter. The sequence continues at coordinate 937 of CAIYZI010000710.1, read as the reverse complement.
GAGTCTGCTGCCGGGTCAATATCTATCAATGCAGATACCTCATGCAGTGCTGCCAAGTAATCAGCTTCTGTACGAATAGCTTTGATTTCCATTTTCAAACTCCTTTGAACTGGTCAACGACCGAGGCATCAACCTTGTCGTATTCGGCATGGGTGCCAATGAACTTCACGTAGACATACTGCATTCGGTACGCAATTGCCACAATCAGCCGGTAGTCGTTTCCCTTAATGTTGAAAACGACGCGGTTGTTCGCAATGATGCTGGCATTCGCATACTGATTCTTAACATCCTGGGGACATGTCCATTTCGCCAATTTGGCCTCGGCAAACCAAGCCTTCAGCGCGCCGGCAGCATCGCTGCGATTGGGTTGTTGCCAGTAAGATTCCAGATTGCGTAGGGCAACTATTTGCATCTTGCAATTGTAGTCCCAAAATGGTACCACTCCAAACATTCCCAACCAAGTAGCTGGCTTCTGGAGCCGATTGTTTCAGGGCAATTCCAACCTCAGAATGAACATAGCCGATTTATTAGCATGGGCTAGCCCTCATAGCCCGGAAGAGAGGCACGAAATACTCACAGCCATTTTCTCGGCGAAAGTGCTCAGGTTTGGCGATGACTGTTCACCAACTTATCGATCAAATTGGGGTAAGGCAAAAAGTGCCCAAAGGTTATATCGAATGGCTACCCACATTAAGACGATGGTGGATGGCCCCAACGGAAACGACTCACATAAGCCAGTTGCGCGCGAAGACTGGATAAATGACTTAGAGTGGCTTAGGCACTCCTGTTACCGTAAAACTCTTCATGCATTCAAATGGCCATGCAGCATATGTGCACTGTCTACGTACTTACACGCACTCGTCCAATGTAGAAATACGGATGTACTTGCCGAGATTGACTCCTAAGATAGGCTGATGGGGATAACCAAGGCGGTTGT
>CAIYZI010000709.1 GCA_903930665.1 uncultured beta proteobacterium | reverse complement strand
GGTCGTTTGGGTGTCCTTGGAGAGTGTGATCCTGATAACGGCCATCAGGGCTGTAGCTTTCGAGAATTTCGGTGGAATCATGTTCAACTAATGCGAGAATTGTGCGAATATATCCCTTTGCATCAAAACAAATAATTTGCACATGCCGTCCATCACGAGTGCAGACAGGGTCGCCAGCTTTAGCGCGCTCTAGATCAAATGGTTTCATTTTTTGGCTCCTTCTCCAATGGCAGTTTGATAAGCACTCGTGCCGGCAATCCAACCTTCTTGGAATGCTTCTCCATATGCTGAATTCCCAATTGGTGCAAGAACATCAGGATGGTCATGCAACGCGGAGCATTCCTCCCGTACAGCAGTTTCAATCGCGTGGGCAAAATTACGGATGTCTTCCCAGTTGTCATCCTGTTTTAATTGTGCCAATGATGGTGGTGCGCTCCCATCTGCGCATGACATAACTAACGCATTAAATATTTGTTCATCACTCAGCATCATTTTTTCCTTGTAAAAACAAAGCCCTAATTTCGTCTACAAGGGCATCAAATTTCGCTTGCGTGTCATCACACTTTTTATTTTGGCTAAAATACTCACTGTCTGCCTGTTGCCAGTAAGTTTGCCCTAGTTGATATGCTTTACGCATCGAAAAACTGACAGCATCCGCGAGGTCAACTGACCCTGAATATTCAGCAAGTTTGGCTTTAAGTGCATCAATCTCGGCTTGTTGGTCTGGCTGGGTGGTATAGACGGCAACAGGATTGAAAGCACGCGCTGGCGATGATGGATTCCAGATTAATAACCTCATGTAAATCCACCCCGTTGTGCTCGTGAATGGCATCCCGCACCGCTTCTGCCACTTGCTTGATGTAGTCAGTCATTTTAGTCCCCGTTGAAATCGTGCACCGTCAGTATGCGCGGTGCTAATGGGGGTGGATGGCAACTTAACGCCGGTAAGAAGCCGCCAAGCTGCTGCGCGTGCCCGCCAGTATGCGTCGGGCAAGGTGCGGGTCTCAGCGTCGCGCCAGGCTACGCTATGCGGGTCAATGCACCAAGTGCGATCGGCAAAATCTTTCATAGTTTGCGCTCCCAGGTATCGCGGCAATCTGCGTCACACCAGCGGCGCGGCGCATCCACCTGCTTGTCGCAATTCAAACAATAACCCGTGACTGCCGGGCCCGAGGGTTTACGTACCGACAAGGCAGCGTCGGTCAGGATTTGCGCATAGTCGTTTGCGCGGTCGATGTCGTCACTCATGATGCACGCACCCATCACATACACTGGACTCATCCCGCCAACTAATTGGTATGTACTCGTAGTTATCGATTACAACTTTTTCGGGTTCCATTTTTAACCACCTCCTTGAGTTTATTTAAGCACGCCTGGCGCGGTTGCTGCTTCTCGCACACCGGCGGATCTCTGTCGTTCACATCCCATACTAACCCGCAACGACTGCATACCATTTGGTCAGAGTGCTGCCGGGCCTCACATCGATTGTTCATGGTTCGGTACTCCGGGGGCCATCGCAGTGATATCCCAACTTATTAGGCATAAATGTTTGGCGCACGATACAACCAGCATTTTATTATTTGACATCGCGCTGCCAACAATCAACAGCCCAACAATCGTGATAATAGCCATCAAGATTCTCATGGTGTGGTGCTCCGGGTTAAATGAATTAATTACAACCATGACGCAGACGGGTGAAACGGGCTCTGTTTCGGGTAGAGCGCGCGAGCGTCTATTTTTGCTTGCTCAATCGAGATGGGTCGCGGGAGTGTTTCGCATTCATCGCCCAGTTCACCACCGATACGCCAGATGAACCCATCAGCTTCGTTGTAAAGTTTTACGTGAGAATAAATCGACGTGTCCAAATCAGCGTGATCTACGGTGAGGCGTAGAGAGAGTAGTGCTTTCATGGTGTGATGCTCCTTGCGTTGTCTGTGTTGATGTAGTGACTATAGCGCAATGTTTTCGACATCGCAAGTTTATTTTGCAAAAAGACCGACGATTGGCCGGCCTGTTTTATCTATCACACTCTCATAGGCATGACAATGCATTGTAGGTTTCCGCCGCATTCAATCAGCAATGACG
>CAIYZI010000708.1 GCA_903930665.1 uncultured beta proteobacterium | reverse complement strand
CTTGCATTAAGGAGTGTGTATGGAACAACGGGAATCGCATTGCCGGCAAATGGGCCATTAGCATAGTATGATTTTTGATATTTCCCCCCTGCGCCAATATTGAATGAAGGGGAAATGTTGGAATTAATATCAAACAAAATACCACTTCGATTAGTTTGATAAATGGAGTTGTAGTTGTAGCCCGTTACCGGGTTATAACTAATTTCATTTTGTGTCATTGATTTAAAAATCGACGACGTAATGTTGGATTTCAGCACTGTCCAACTGCCGCCTACCTCATAAGTCTGGGTGGTTTGTGGTTGCAAGATTCCACTAAATACAGTGGTACCCACTCCATTGGCGTCATACGCAAATCCCCAATATTCATCAATATTTGGGAACCTGAATGATTGGTTCCACTTCACATAAGCCCGTTGTCCTGGTAGGTAGTTGGCATTAAGAGCAAGATCACCTGCGTTAGCAGAATATTGCTGGGTATTGCTAACTGTGCCATTGGCCGCACTAATGGAGGTGTTTGAGGTGGAAGCCTGCTGTACTTGCCTCCGGAATCCGCCACTTGCCTCGAAGATCGCTCCGAGCGGAACTCTTTGCATTAAATAGACGGAATTATTAATTTGGGTGGCATTTTGTGAATCGCTCAGTAAATTATTGTAGTTATATCCATAGGGATTGTTGATTGGATCGTACTGATTCGACAAAATGAACGCTTGGGATTGGGGGCTATAACTATTGCTTCCGGCTTGATTGGCTTTGGAGAAATCGTATCCAACGATGGTGGTACCCACCCCAGAAAAATTTGCTTTCAATCTAGGGGATACTGCAAGCTGCCAACCCTGCAGTTTGCTATTCATTGCCTGTGTGGAGCCAAGATCTAAAAAATAATCTGCTTGCGGTGTGTAGTAGAAAGAGGTCTTATTGTTATAAGAAGTATCAAGCTCTGCTACAAAATTATCATCCAGGCTTTTAGTTAGCCCCTGTCTAAATCCAGAGTTATTAGTAGTTAAGTTGTTCCCTGCATTTTGTGGGCGTACTGACAGTGGATTACCAGAACCAACCAGCCCCACTACTGGGCTAGCAATCTGAGAGTTGGTGTAGCCATAGTAGCCATCTATAAAAAAGCGATCATTGCCACCTAAGTCCTGCGAAATTTTTGCATCAACGGAATAAGCATTTGCCGCTGTATTTGGTCTCCAGCCATTAGTGTTGGAGGTATTTGCGCTTAGTTGATAAGTGGTTTTCTCAACGGTATTTTTGAATATTGCATTATTAATCGACGTGCCCCAAGTACCGTAGGTTGTGGAAGCTTGGTTAATATTTTTCTTACCGCCATTGGTGATGATGTTGATAACACCACCAACAGCTCCGTTACCATACTGCACGCTCGCGCCACCCTGAAGAATTTCGATACGTTCAACTGAATCAATCGGAATAGACTCCCAATCAATGGTCCCTGAATCAATGGGATTTATTCTGATGCCATCAACCAAGACTGTTGTTGTGCTGTTGCCAGTTGGGCCAAATCCACCCATGTCCACAGAGGCATCCAAATTAAGGGTACTTGAATTTAAACCGCTTACTTTTAGCCCCCCAATTTGTGACAGTACCTGGGGAATGGTATTTGAGCTGGAGTTTTCTATTTCATCACGCGTGATAATTTTGACATTTGCGGGTACCTCATTGAGATTCTCCTCAAAACGTGAGCCTGTGACAATAACTGTGGATTGAGAGCTTTGAGCAAAAACGATATTGGTGGTACTGAGAATAGCTGCGCTACACAGTAAGATGTTGATTTTTTTACGACTGAACTGCTGTTTCATGATGAACTTTCTGCCTTCGAAGTACCTAGCTAACTTCCCCGTAAGCTGGGTCGAACAGAATTTCACGTGCAAGAGCTCAGGCGTCAATTTGGTGACAAGCACCTTCATTGGCGCGCGAAGATCCCCGTCCGCAAAATTCCACCTGTCTTGGCCGGTATCCGGGCTAGTAAATCTCAGAATCTGGCCTTCCCATGCATTGACACACACAGTGGCTGAATCAGACTCCTGACACTTTAAAAAAGTGTATTTACTTACCGTTGCGG
>CAIYZI010000707.1 GCA_903930665.1 uncultured beta proteobacterium | reverse complement strand
GCTACTACTCAGCGTGCGTGGCTAAATACTGGTTGGAAGATATCGCAGGCATTCCTACTCAAGTCGAAATTGCTAGTGAATACCGTTATCGTAAAACTGTATCCAAACCGAATACTTTGATTGTCGTAGTTTCTCAGTCTGGAGAAACTGCAGATACCTTAGCGGCTTTACGGCATGCTAAGACTCTGGGCCATCGATTTACCTTAGCGATTTGTAACGTCGCAAGTAGCGCAATGGTTCGAGAGACGGATTGGCACTTCTTAACAAAGGCTGGCGCTGAGATTGGCGTTGCTTCTACCAAAGCATTTACGACCCAGTTACTTGCGTTATATCTCTTGGCCATTTCTATTGCTAAACGCGAAGGTAAGGTCTCTGCTGATCAAGAGAAGGAAATTCTTCGTGAATTGCGCCATTTACCCAAAGCATTACATGCTGTGTTGGCCCTTGAGCCTCAGATTATTGCTTGGAGCGAAGCATTTTCTAAGTGTGAAAACGCTTTGTTCTTGGGGCGCGGCTTACATTACCCAATTGCCCTTGAGGGTGCCCTGAAGTTAAAAGAGATTTCCTATATCCATGCGGAAGCCTATCCCGCTGGTGAGCTGAAACACGGACCTCTCGCATTGGTTACCGAAAAAATGCCAGTAGTGACTGTTGCTCCAAATGATGTTTTATTGGAAAAACTTAAATCCAATATGCAAGAAGTCAAGGCCCGTGGGGGCAAGTTGTACGTTTTTGCCGACCAGGACACGGAGATTGTGAGTAGTGAGGGCATCAATGTCATTCGTTTGCCAGAGCATTATGGGAATCTATCACCCATATTGCATGTAGTGCCCTTGCAACTTTTGGCCTATCACACAGCATGCGCTCGTGGCACAGATGTAGACAAACCAAGAAATTTAGCGAAGAGTGTGACGGTTGAATAAGGTCAACTAGATATTTGACTTCCATTCGAACTTGTGAACAAATTTCACTTGATAAATCAGGGCTTTACGAAGCCCTGATTACATTTTTGTGTTCAAATAACTTCTTGTAGAAAAAGGATATTTGTTGCAATTTATGTTTTTTCCGAAAGCGTTACCTCCCTTGCTTTTGCATCTACTTCTGTTGATTTGTGCGGGAGTACTTTCTGCTTGCGCGGTTGGGCCTGACTTTAAACAGCCTAATGCTCCAAATACTTCTACTTATACAGAAGATCCTTTATCTACAAAGTTAGCTACTGCTCCAGGTGTGCCAGGCGGAACGAATCAGGAATTTGTCGAAGGCGCTGAAATAGAGGCTCAGTGGTGGGAGTTATTTAAGTCCCCCGAGCTTAATGTCTTGATTAAGAAGGCTCTTCAGCAAAATCCCACTTTGGGTGCTGCCGATGCGGCTTTGAGGGCCGCGCAAGAAAATGTGAATGCTCAAATTGGCGGGCAATATTTTCCTGCAGTGGGTTTGAGTGGAGATGCGATGCGACAAAAACAGCCTTCAGCTGTTTATGGCATTCCTTATGGCTCTGATACCTACAACCTCTACAACACCTCGGTGAATGTGACATATAAGCTAGATGTGTTTGGTGGGGGGCGTCGCATAGTTGAAAATGCCAGGGCACAGGCGGAGTTTCAGCAATTTCAGTTGGAGGGTGCCTACCTTTCTTTGACGGCCAATATTGTGACTGGTGCAGTTAAGGAGGCGGCTTTACGTGCTCAGTTGCAGGCCACTGCAGAAATTTTGAAGGCTCAGCAAAACTTGGCTGATGTGACCGAGAAACAATTAAAAATCGGCACGGTCAATAAAGTGGACTTAACATCTCAGCAAACCTTGGTAGCTAATTCTCAAGTAGATTTATTTAATTACGAACGCAACTTAGCCTTTGCACGCAACCAGTTGGCAGTTCTTACTGGCGAATTGCCAAGTAATGCCAATATCACTAAATTTGATTTAACTACTTTGCAGTTGCCTGAGAAATTACCTCTCTCAGTTCCATCGAGTTTAGTGCGTCAACGGCCTGATGTGCGTGCAGCAGAAGCGCAATTAAAAGCCACAAATGCCTTGGTGGGTGTTGCAACGGCAAATCTATTGCCGCAATTTAATATTACGGGTGCCATTGGATCGGCTGCGCTTACGAGCAGCGCTTTGTTTGGACCTAATGCAGCATTATGGTCCGTAGCTGGTGGAATTTTTCAGCCTTTGTTCCAGGGCGGTCAATTGCTAGCGCAACGCCGTCAATCGGTAGCTCTTTATGAGCAGTCTGTATATCAATATCAAGCTACCGTATTGAAAGCTTTTCAGGAGGTTGCTGATGCATTGCGCGCCCTTGAGACTGGCGCGCAAGCTCTCAAGGCGGCCTCAGATGCTGAGCGTTATGCCTTTGAAACTTTAGATTTGGTTCAACACCAATATAAGTTGGGTACTGCGAGTTATTTGGCTGTGCTTTATTACCAAAATCTATATCAGCAGGCCAAAGTAAAGTCAGTTGCTGCGCAAGCAGTGCGCTTCTCTGACACGGCAGCCTTATTTGCGGCATTAGGGGGTGGTTGGTGGAATCGTGCCGGCCCCGCGTTTCAACCAAAAGATGTAGTCAATAAAGATCTCAATGAAACTTCTCGAGACAATTAAATCCAAAGTTATTGCGGTAGCAATTGCACTGAAAGCCTGGTCATTAAAAAAGGCCAAAGAGTGGAAGTTGCGTGAAAAGCTTATTGCCCTTTGGGAAAAGGCAAAAGAGCTATGGATTCGAATTGGTCAAAAATTACGTCCACGCGAACGTTTTATGAAAACCCGTGCTTATGCAAAACTGCAGTCAATGACGCCTTTGCATCGGCGTATGACGATCATGCTCTGCGGAGTATTTTTATTGCTAGGTTTGATTTTTGGTTTTAATCAGTTCAAGAATTTCATGATTAAGCATTTCATTTCGGGAATGGGTTTGCCTCCCGCAACTGTGTCAACTATGGTGGTCACCTTTACGGAGTGGCAGCCAAAGCTATCAAGTGTTGGAAATATTAGGGCATTTAGAGGTGTAGATCTTAGTACTGAGATCGGTGGCTTAGTTCAGGCGGTGCCGATTAAATCTGGCATGGATGTGAAAGAAGGTGAATTGTTAATTAAGCTTAATGATGATTCTGATGTAGCCCAACTTCATTCTTTGAGAGCATTGGCCGATTTAGCGAAGGTGATTAATGAGCGTGATCGACAACAGTTGGCGATCCAGGCCATTAGTAAAAATGTTTTTGATACGAGTAAAGCAGATGCAAAGTCAAAACAAGCCCAAGTTGAACAACAAACGGCTTTAGTTGCTAAAAAGAACTTAAAGGCGCCCTTTAGCGGTCGTGTGGGCATTGTCATGATTAACCCCGGTCAATATGTTAATCCCGGGGATAAGCTGCTTACCCTCCAAACGCTAGATCCTATTTTTGTAGATTTCAATTTGCCACAAAGTAATGCTGAGGCAATTCAAGTTGGACAAGAGGTTGTGGTGACAACAGATGCATTTAAAGATGCAAGCTTTACTGGGAAAATTACGGCTGTTAGCCCTAAGGTCGATACCAATACTCGAAATATTCAGGTTGAGGCTCAAATTGCCAATCCCGATAAAAAGATTTTGCCTGGCATGTTTGCTAATGTGAATATCAAAGTTGGAGACCAAGTTAAATATTTGACCTTGCCACAAACTGCAGTTACTTATAACCCCTATGG
>CAIYZI010000706.1 GCA_903930665.1 uncultured beta proteobacterium | reverse complement strand
GACACGTTTTACCAAATCAATACTCATTGAAATTACCCGCCGAAAAAAGGGGCTAATTAAGGGTAAAAAGGAAAATCAGCGATTGCTGTCTAAATTAATATTTCAGTAATTGCAAATCTGTGAAGAGTCAAATTTAATATTTTCTTCGTTTATTTTTATGGAAAAAGTTATGAACTATGTGAGCTTGGAAGACTATTCGGAAACTTCATATACAAAAGTCAGGCGTAATGCAGAAAGCTATGAAGCCACTGAGAAAATATTTACAAGTGAATTGATCAGAATTTACGGTTTATATAAAACTGCTGTTAATCAGCAAGAAAAACGGTTACTACGTGATCTTACTGATTTTTGTATTCGTCGATATCAAAACTACTCGATCAAGGAACGCATTCGCGCGCATTACATACAGGTCGATTGTCATGGTGACCTTATATTTGAACATCTCATTCCGGCATCGATAATTCGCGATCTTTTCTTATCAAACAAAATCTCTGTGCTGTATGCGCTCAATTCTCCTACAGTCATATTGACCAGAGAGAATGATAAAAAACTGAATAAAGCGGGACTAGTAAGTTCTTCAGCCGATTTGAATTTCCCCTTCAAGCGATATCTACAGGCTGGTATTAATACAGACTATGTAACCTTTACGGGCATTAGAATTGAAAACCCTTTAGCATGGAGCCTGAAAGATCACTATAAATTAGTAGGCCTGGAAGCCTCCATTGATTAACATTAAATTTTCTTCAAATAAGAATACAAATTTTCGATCCGTTTTGCCCAATTGATGCCCATTGACATCACATCAGCAAACATATTCATTGTGGCCTCTCCTTGAGCTACTTCAAGATCTGGTGTCGCGAAGTTATAGCCGGTAAAGCAAATGCGTGATTGAATTGCGACCTGTGATGAGCCAGGTTCCAGGCTCACGGAACAGGAACCACTCTCGAAGTTCATCTCATTGACTAGCTCGAATACGGGCAGAAGATGTTCTATGCCCGAAAAACTCCAAGGGAGTCTCACGCAGGCTGAGACATGCGGATAGTCGCAATCTGCGACATCTGGTGCTTTTGCTTCAAACTCCAACCAAGGGCCGTCTTCATAGTTGAACCTATCCCTTAAGGTCAGCAGTTTGTCCTCCAATCTCAACTCGAACGAGTCTGAAATGGATTCCCATCCCAGGGACATGCTGAATGTGATTCGCGACGCAACGGAAGCAATGAGCCTAGACGGCTTAAGTGCCTTTAACCCATCCCCATGCTCCTCCTCTTCTTCTTTTCTCCGACTTTCAACACGCGTTGCCAGATCGCGCGTTTCCACAGCGGAACGGTGATGGCCAACGGCATCAAGACAATTGGCCAATTCCTCGTAACTACGCAACTCATAAAAACCTTTGGTAGATTTTCGGGAGTCAAAAATTATGATTTCACGAAACACGTTAGCGGCTTTAAGGTAATCCTTAGCGTCGCGTAGTAGACAACCGTATTTCCACAAATCATCGAGAGATAAGGAAAAATTGAGGTTATCTTCTTCTTCGCACTTGCGGCGTAAATCTATCCAATTACCATAGATTTGTATTGCCCATTTGCGTCGGTTGCGTTCACAGAGTCGATTTACGACGGATCGGATATCTTCTGGCGATAACTTATTCATATCAGTCATGTAACACTTTCAAAAATTGATAGCAGGTGATAATCGCACAAGAGTTAAGGCATCTTTTTAAAATCGGCATCTTTAACATTTCATGACCATTTCCGCATCGATCTGTTTTAGTTCTTCTAGCTTTTTATAATTTACAGGTTGTATAACTGTGTATGATTTCGTGAATTCAGAGAGATTGATACTCTTATCATAATAGTTTAAAGAAACCAGTTGGTTTAACGGTACTTGGGACGTTGTGCTCAAATCCACCGGATAGCACGCACTCACCTTTTCACCGTTTTTTGCAATATAAGTGAATTTCATTAACATCATTGGCGAAAAGTTTTTCTTAATAATCTGGTATTGCTGGTCATCAGCAAGTCTGTATCCCGTCAACTTATTGATATCAAAAATACCTTTTGAAAACTTAACGGTACTATCGCATGAAAAACATTTATCTATCGATAGATAACGAATGGTTTGCTCCAGGGAATCCAAATAGCCTTTTGACCATTTGATGACAGTTGGTATGTGAAGTGAGAATTTGCCTGAGCGATCAATTTGCGTCTTCAATTCACCGATCGTTACAGCAATGGCTTTGTTAGGGTATTCTGCGATGAGATTGGTAAGCATCGCATCTCCAGATTCGCGTGCGTTAATCACAGAGGCTGCCTGGCCATACAGTTGACTACTTTGCTCCGCAACATTTTTATGAGTCAGACCTGTGCCAAGAATTCTATTAGCAACTTTGTCACTCGAAACTCGCGCTTTTATCTCTATATAACCTGCTGACTCCTTTACTATTTCATAGCTTTCAATATAGCCACTGCTGTAGTCAAGAATTTCATCTTTAATTAATTTGTCGCCTTGTGTTTCCACCTGTGAGCTGATTATGACGCCAGCAGCATTGCGAACAGCGTCTTTGAATGCCGCCTCCTTGGTACTGCCAGATCCTGTAACAGTTATTAAAGTACCTCTCTGACTTGAATTACCTAGCGTGGAGGTGTATGTAGTTGTGCATCCAGTGTTAAGCAACACAAAAACGGACACAAAATTTAGGATTAGAGCGCGCATAAAAGCCAAACTGGTATGCTGGCGCATCACTGCATTTCCTGTCGAATTGCACTTGCAAGATTGATGTTTTTCTTAGTGATGCGAAGCTCAACCTGCATTGCTTTGCCGTCAGTTGATACATTTTGGGATACGACCGTCAGACCTTTCAAAATAGCATTGCTGCTTTCAGATATTTGCTCGCGAACAATATTAGCCAAAGTAAAGCTATTCTTATCAAGATTGATTTGCTTACTGCTGTCTTTGAGCTCTTGATCTATTTTGGAATTCTCATCATCTGATAGTGAAATGGGTTGCCCGTTTGTCTGGTTTTCTATTGTTTCCTTAGCCTTTTGAAGTGTTTTGGAAACAACGACCATCGTGCGTGTTGAGCTTATTTGGCTCGAAAGAAATTCAGCAATATTTCTTTTTGCACGCATGGAGGCAATCGTGGATGCCTGTTCCTTTGCGTCGTAGGTAGTAGCAGCGATTGCCCCACTAGCAATTGAACTGATAGATTCCCAATTACCCGCACTATCGAAAATAATTTTGACACTTCCATTTTGTTTTTCAAAGCTTGCTGAAGCATTAACCGCCACCTCATCCTTTGCTTTGACGGGAGCAATATCATTTGTTTGTGTTTGCTTTGCTTCTTTTAAAGATGTAGATGCACAACCTGCAACGACAAAAGAGACAATAACCAGGTAAGATATTAGCGTGATCTTCATAGAAAAACTCCTGAGTTCGTTACTTAACTTATACAGAGATGCG
>CAIYZI010000705.1 GCA_903930665.1 uncultured beta proteobacterium | reverse complement strand
TCTGCTACCGAGCAATCAACATACATATTAAAACAAGGTGGGGCTACTTCGTCTGCGTCTTGGTGCGCTTCGACCACTAACTTCTATATTTGCAATCCTTGCCAAGCATCCGTCTTTTCACCCCGTAAAACTAAATTATACTAAAAAGGTATATCGTCATCCATATCACCTAAACCACCATTATTTACCCCTTGATTCTGAGGATGACCACCTGCGCCACTTTCACTTGGCTTTCCTCCGAGCATTTTCATGGTGTTAGCCACGATTTCAGTCGAATACTTTTCAATGCCGTTGGCATCTGTAAATTTACGAGTGCGAAGCGTTCCTTCGATATAGCACTGGGAACCCTTTTTAAGGTACTGCCCAGCAATCTCAGCCAGCTTTCCAAAGAATGCAACTCTATGCCATTCCGTAGCTTCTTTTTGTTCTCCTGACTGCTTATCCTTGTATTTGTCAGTGGTAGCCAGGGACAAGTTGGTCACTGCGTCCCCGCTAGGCATATAACGAGTTTCGGGGTCACGACCTACATTGCCGATCAGTATTACTTTATTTACTGAAGCCATGACGGATCCCTTCTTGCTTTGCAACTTGATAGGCTTTGCGTCCGCAAGTCTTTGTCAGTTGACATTGAACGAATTCCAAAATTCCAAGCTTGGTCTGCATTTTCTTAACCGATCCGGTAAAGATTTTTTTTTTAGGCTCAACTCCCATAGCCCGAAGGGACTTGCGAAGTTGCTTTGCTTTTTTGAGATTCATTTAATTTCCTTCCGAAGATTGAATTAGTTGTTGGGATATTTTCATAAGTTCCTTAGAGACTATCCCCATGATCTCCTCGGTCTTTTCTTTGTCCAGCTTTACTCTGATTTCAAGAGCATCCCCGGCAAAGGTTACGCTTCCTGATAAAAACCCTTCCGGGTTCCGGCTGAGATAAATGCTTTCAAGCTTCATATCAACCCTTTATTTGATTGCCAAAGACTGTCCAGCAGTCAATTTAGCACCTTCAACAATCACTCCAGCCTTCAGATCTTCCTTGAGGCGATTCTTATTTAAGGTCGGAGCAGGTGGCTCGGGAATGTCGAAATACTCATCCGGGATCATGTCTTGATTAAGCACCTCAACTGCTGGAGGATTTTTACGAATGCTTAAAACAAAGTACGGACTTTCAATTTTGGTAATGCCAGTGCGGTTCATGTTGTCCAGCAAATACTGACGAATGCGATCCGCTTTAGCTTCAAGAGTTTTCCTACGGTCTGCCATTGCTTTTTCAGCATTCTTGATAGCTTCCGCAGAAGCCTCAAGGTTACGAACAAACATGGCAACGTTGGTCGCTTTTACTTCAAGATCCCCGGATAAACCCTCCAGCGTATCGCTAAAAGTTTGCTCGTCAATTTCCATATCCTGCAGTTTTTGCAGATCTGCAAGGTATTGATCGGCAATGGAGTAAAGGGTAAGGTTAGTCATTATTCAATCCCCAATTCTGCTTTTTTAGCGTCTTTTGTAGTGGTAAATTTAACAATAGCTGCTTGGTCCCCTTGACCTTGTGCTACTCGATAGGCTGCTTTATAAGCTGCCGTCAATTCTAGTTCGTCTGCTGCTGAGTCAATCGCTGCCAAAAAATCGGCTACTTGGTTTTCAGTCAATGGAGACTTTTTGATCGAAGCTGCTGCTGGCGCAGTACGGGCTGAAACTTCAGGAGTGTGAGCGTCTGCATCATTGTCACCCTCAGTCGGGATAGCGAATGCTTGGAGAGCTGCGTATTTGTACGCTGCGGACATGGCTTTATTGGTAGCCTTGTCAGACATATCCATAGCTTCACCAAACGTTTTGACGGTATGCTTGCTGCCGTCCTCGGCACAAACAAAGTCAAACTCAACCTCAACGGTAACGTAGAAAATTGCGCTGCCCTTTGAAGTAATGCGCTCTACGCATTCACGAGCCAGCACCCGGGGAAGTATGCAAAGACCATGCTCAGCCAACAATGGGCTAATGGTGTTGAAAATATCGTCAATACCCCGGAACTTGTAGGTAGCCCCTTGCTGATTAGTACGGCTTTTGGTAATGCCGATCTTGGCTAATTCGGCTTGAACCTTATTGATTGCTTGATAAACTTTCATGATGATTTCCTTTCGTGGATTAATCTAAATAACCTGATGACAGGTTTGCTTCTGCGTGGCTATT
>CAIYZI010000704.1 GCA_903930665.1 uncultured beta proteobacterium | reverse complement strand
TATCCTTCAGAGCTCATGAATTGAGCCTATATATTTGATATCTCTATATAATTCGTAAGTAAGTTGTCTATATGTGCGTATCCTGGATAAAAAATACCAAGAAAGAAGTGAAAAATGAGTTTTCTAGTTAACTTAAATTGGCTTGTATTGGTGCCAGTTTTAGCAGTCATTGGCTTTCTTATATCCCGCTTTATCACTCAGTATCAAAATCCAGCAAAGAAACTGCAACTTGAATTGCAAAAAATCTCAGATGGCTTGCAGAGGTATAAAAAAGAAAATACACAAATATTAGATATATCTAATTTGAGGCCAATATTCGTAGAGGAGCCATTTAAGCATTTATGGGCAGAGTATGAAGATACATTGCATCTAGTTAGAGCTCCAGATGGTGAGCCCATATCTATGCGTGCAACAGCTACTTCAGAAATCTACTTTTCTAAAGAGTCAGTAGTTGATACGCAGATTGATGCTGATTTCTACAGACATTTGCCTGGTATTTTGACGGGTATCGGAATTATTGGAACATTTACCGGTCTCGTAATTGGGCTATTCCAATTTAACCCTGTGGAGCCAGATGTAACTCTCGCATTATTGCTGCATGAGGTTACTTCTGCTTTTATTGGATCGGGTATTGCAATTCTTGCTGCAATCTTCATTACATTTTTAGAAAAAACTACATTAAATAAATGTTATCGCTTACTAGAAACAGTTAATAATCGAATCGATGATCTATTCTCAAAGGGTGTTGGTGAGGAGTATCTATACAGATTAGTGAGCTCCTCCGAAAAGAGTTCCGCTAATACTGCAAGCCTCAAAGACGCATTAATAAATGATTTGAAACAACTGATGCATGAGGTTGCAGATAAGCAAATAAATGCCCAAATTCAATCTAGTCAAAACATCTCTTCACAAATTGCGCAAGCCATAAAGGATGGACTAGAGGCTCCTATGGGAGATCTTATGAAGGTGGTAGAGAAAGCCTCTGGTGAGCAGGGCGGGGCTGTAACAGGCATGTTAGAAAACCTCCTTAGCGCATTCATGGCAAAAATAGATGAGACTTTTGGATCGCAGATACAAAACATCAATACAGCAATTCAGAAATCATCCGATTCAATGACTATGGTTCAAGAGGCAATGACTCGTTTAATTGCAGATATTTCAGGTGCAGGTCAAAAGGCTACATCTGAAATGTCAGCCAAGATGGAAGAGTCAATGTCAAAAGCCGCTCTAGCACAAGAGCAAATGAATCAACAACTGCGTAGTTTTGTTGAGGAACTAAGAAAGTTAATTCTTGAGCAACAAAGCCAGACCAAGCAGGCGATGGATGAGACTATGCAAAAAATCTTATCTGAACTTGAGAAATCAATTGCTGTAATTTCCGCAGAGAGAGAAAACCAGTCTGTTGCAGACAAGGAGCGAGCAGATAGATTGGTTAAAGAGACTGAAGGGCTTTATAGTGGATTGACGGATAACGTTGTGCAATTGATGGGTGATGTTAAGGAAGCAGCATTTAAAACTGAAGAGAATATTCGAGCAATTCAAAATGCTGCAACAAGTGCAATTTCTGGAATGAATGATGGCGCACTAGTAATGCGTGACGCAGCCAATAAGTTCGCAGATGCTGGTGAAACTATTGGAGGTGTATTTGATAAGAGTAAAGTTGTAACGGATCAATTGGAGCAAACAGCCTCAACACTGCAATTAGCCTCTGCATCCGTAAGAACGGCATTTGAGAAATATGACGAATCTCGTGAATTAGTCCAAAGTTACGTATTACAACTTCAGGGTCTAGTTGATAACGCCAAAAAAGAGGTTGGTCTAAGTAGCCAGATGCTAGCCGATCTTCAAAGAATTGTTGATGCGCTCCAAACTGCTGAAAAACAAAGTACTGACTACTTAAATCAAGTCAACTCAGTTCTTAAAGGCTCATTCCAGCAGTTTGGTCAGGAAATGGTTGCTCAGGTCGAAAACCTAAAATCCTCATCTGATACTTTATTAACCGGCTCTTTAAGCGCATTAGAGGGCGCCGTTCAGTCAATGCTTATGTCGGTGGCTAAACTTAAGAAGTCTGAATAATGTTTAACCAAAGACCGAATAAAAAGTCTTATAAAGATGAGGGTGAAAAACCCTTTTGGATTTCTTACGCAGATTTAATGACTGCATGTATGACTCTTTTTTTGGTAGTAATGGCTGTGACAATTGTGATGCTTAAAAAGAAATACGAAACCCAAGATGCTGCCCTGCAAGCTAGAGAGGCAACAATATCTGCCTGCGCAGCAGACTTACAAAAAATTGCTAATGATAAATTTCCTGGTCAAGCAAGAATTGAATATAGCAAGGGCGACGCTATTCGAATTGATTTAGGATCAATTGTAAAATTTGATGATGGCAAGTACGCAATTGATAAAGATGCATCAGCATTTTTAAGACTGTATATACCAACTGTTTTGCAGACCGTAAAAAACAATCAGTGCAAAAAATATTTCCGAAGAGTCATAGTGGAGGGATATACCAGCAAAACTGGAGATTACATGACTAATCTTCGCCTATCTCTTGAGAGAAGCAAGGAAGTTGTTTGTGTTTTAGCTAGGACAAATAGCGATGGATCTGGCGGGCTTTCCTCAGAAGATAAAAATCAAGTTAAGAGTCTATTCCTTGTTGGTGGATTTTCCTTCAATTCTCAAAAGAAAAGCGACGAGGAAAGTAGGCGTGCAGAATTGAAGCTTGAATTTTGGCAGCTAGGTGACGATAAAAAAAGACAAGAAGAATCTTCAATTGACTTATCTGGAAAAGATTTTGGCATATGCCCTTTGCAGACCTACTAAAAAATTCCCTCGTTGGCTTAAATAATGCTTTTCAAAATGAATTGGCGAGGGATCTTGGTGAAACACATCCTAAACTTGCAAAAATACATAAAAAAATAACTGATGAATTTACGTTCATCCTTAAGCCAAAAGATGAGGTCGCTTATGCAGCCGCTAGAAATTATTTAGATGGTTCTTTAGCAGGCGATAAAGGCGAGTACGAAATTATTTCATTTGCTCTTACAAGGCCAATAGCTGAATTAGGGGGTATTCCTGTAGCATCTGATGATACAAAACTTAGATCTTTGCTAGATAGATATACAAAAGAGTTTGAAAGTGATGAAATTGATGGAATATTTTGGTTTGGGGTTTTTCAATCTTACTTTCAGGCACAAAAATCAAGTTATCTTGGCGAGACTTTTGCCAGGTCACAAAATCTAATTCGTAATTTTCTTTCAAAGACTTGGCCTTACGTAAAGAAAAATTCTCTGTATTCAACAAATTGGATGAAGACTATTGATGCAAATCTTCATCTACTATCTGAGTTACCTTGTGATGTATATGGGGCTGAATGGCTTTCTGGCAGCGAGACTAGGGTAAAGCAGATCAAGCTTGAATTACATATTCCTGATGCAAGTTGGTTTTGGGAGGAATTTTTCAAATCATGTTTAAAAGCGGCGCTATCTCAGCCAGATACTTCTTTTAAAGCTGCTATACCCTTAATTATGTCTTTGCTGATAAGACACCCTTCTTATCTAGATAATGGACTTCGTGCAATGCTCGATAGATATAGGGCTTCTGCAGATATTCGGGTGCATAAAGAGTTAAAAGAGTTTGTTTTGGATGTTTGGAAAAATCCCAAACTTCGAAATTCAGGCGCTTCTAAGTGGATTCATGTTGCTGAGCCTACTTGGCGCATGGTGCTCGCATGGGTTCAAGAGGCAAATTTACGCCTATTTTTTGAATTGCTTAAACGTCGTGGCGTTCCAGATCCCCATGGAAGACTAGATTTTTGGATGCAATATATCAATCAAATTACGTTTACTCGACTTGTTCTGGGTGATGATATGCGTAGGTATTTAAATGCACATCCTGAGTTAAAAGAGCATTTTAAAAATGATGTTGACTCTTTTGCCAATTTGACTGGAGGTAAAGGCGAGGCATTTCTCGATGCATTTATCATGGAAATTAGCGGTCATCTAGTTGTTGAATTTAATCCTCATGGTGGTTGTTATGTCTATAAAAAAGGGGAAAATTTATTTGATGTGAATGCTCAATATTTGGATGCCTCAACAGACAAATATGGGCTTAAAGAGCGATATTACAAGGGTGACTCTAGAGGGCCAGATATTGTTCATAGGGAAGGTTGGCAGTTTAAGGCTAGAACGTACATATTGCCTGCTTTTGGCATCTTTGATGATGTTCGTGCTGGTAGGGCGAATACAGTAACAACTTTTTTGATTGACAAATATTTCTAATGAACTTTTTAACAAAGCTTTTTAAATCGCGTCCTGATGTACAAAATGTTTTTGCGGAAATGCAAGACAGTTCGTCTCAGCAATTGATAAAACCTAAATTTTCACAAGATGCCATCTCCTTTCAGATTGGTGAAAATTCAGTATTGAGCGAGCCTAGTCAGCTTATGGATTTTGCAACAGATCCAGCGACTGGTAGTCAGCAGTTAATCTACCTAGCACAGCTTGTATCTGACAAGATTGCTTCAGTAAAAGGCTCTGAAGTAGAGATTTCTTGGCAACAGCTCTATGAGCTAATTGCTGATATTGAGCACGAAGATTCTATTCATTTGCTTGCTCTCCCAGAGATTGATGGATCTGTTCCAGTCCTAGGAGAAGTTGGTACTGTTGCTGATCAATTCTTTAAATTAAGAATCGATGGTTGGCGTGATGTTTCTGGGCATAGCGCTAGAATCAGAAAATGTATTGGTGGCGCTTTTGTTGATGGCTCTACGTATACCTTACAAACAAAAGAGGCATGGCAATTAATAGACTTTATCAGTCGTCATAATGGATTTGAAGACCAATCTCGTAACCAGTCGCAGAATGAGAATTTATGGGGTGAGACTCGTAAACTCGCTTTAATAGCAAAAGCAGAGCTCTCGCCTTATCTATTTTCAACAATAGTTTTAGTCCCAAGTTTGTTAAAGATGCGTTATGTAAGAGCTCAAGCACTCGGCACGACTGTAGTAACAATTGAGCCTTATTTTGATGGCGCCTCAGAAGACTGGATGAATAAGTTTGATTCTTTTAAATTTGTTCCTGAGCATAATGATTTCCCTACATCAGATGGCAAAATTCGAGTTATTTTTCCTGAGTCTATTCGAGAAGTTTTAAATATTATAAAAACGCAATTTGATGGAAGAAGAGTTGCAGGTATTAAGGCTGAGGCCTTTCTTAGGAATCCATTTGCCTATCTTGGTGAGGCTGCTGCTAAGGTTTTAGATGAAAAGCAGATACAAGAAGCCAAAGAAGAGGCTGGAATTTATTCAACTCGTATCTCTCTTTCTCCAAATATTGAAAAAGGAATTATTGAAGGCGTAACGGCAACCATTTATCAAAGTCTTGAGGATGGAATGGCAAAAGCAGATAGATCATTGATTTCATCCGCTAATGACCTTGATCTATTGATTAAGGAAATAGAATCTGCACTTTCGGAAGAGCGACAATTTTTTACTTGGCGGAATTTCGTAGTAGATGTAGATGGGTCTTTATATCAAACAATAGATCAAGCTAAAGTTTGGTTCAATGTTTGGAAAGATCAAGTAAAGAATTTCATTGACTTTAATGATATATATGCGCTTGATAATTATGGCGAACGAATTGAAGGCATTGGTATTGCAAAGCCTATCTATTCTGCCTATATTAAAAAAGAGGGTGGGGATGATTCTTCTTGGTCGCCTAACCCATTAATACCCATCTATTTAGTGCCGGGATCTCCGCCGGTTTTTATAGCCGTTGACGAAGTTTGGATTAAGGAGCTTGAGCATAAAGTTGATCAAGCAAGGGCATCGGGCGTTGATAAGGTCGCCGATCCGATATTTCCAGTCCCTTTATCTATAGAGGAAGTTTTAGCTTTAATAGAGCAATTAAAGACGTTACTTGGGATTATCAAACCAAGTGGTGACCCAGGTCCAACGCCTCCGACTCCACCGGGGCCGCCAGGTCCAACGCCTCCGACTCCACCAGGACCAAACCCTCCTACACCTCCAGGTCCAACGCCTCCGACACCTCCAGGACCAAACCCTCCACCTCCAGGTCCAACACCTCCTGTAGGTAAAGGTAAAAAAGTATCGCTTCTAGTCAAGGTTAATATTGCAGAACTGGACTACACAGAAACTGACCTAGAAGCTATGCGCGAGTCAATTCTTAATGTCCCTAAAGGTTTCTTACCTCAATTACCAAGTGATTTAAAGGGTGAGATTAAGCTAAAGAAGCACCAATTAGTCGGCTTAGCATGGATGCAATATCTTTACTCTAAAGCTCCCGAGTATTGTCGTGGCGCTTTACTTGCTGATGATATGGGGCTTGGTAAAACGTTACAGCTTCTATCTTTGCTATCTTGGTTTTATGAGCGTAACCCGAATGCAGCGCCATCCTTAATTGTTGCTCCCCCTGTTTTAATGGAAAACTGGAAAAATGAAGCTAAGAATTTTTTCAATAATTTCCCAGAAATGTTACTACTACATGCAGATGGATTGAGTGCAAGAAGGCAGCCTAAGCAATTTATTGATCAAGCGCTTCTTGATAAAAAGATTGCTAATTTATTAACCCCTAATTGGCTTGGAACTGCAAAGGTCGTTTTAACAACGTATGAAACTGTTCGAGATTATGAATTTAGTTTAGCTAAACAAGAATTTACTTTCATGATTTGTGATGAAGCTCAAAAGATTAAAACACCTAATGCCCAGTCTACGATGGCAGCTAAAAAGCAAAAGGCTAAATTTAGAATTGCCTGTACAGGGACGCCTGTAGAAAATAGTTTGGCAGATTTGTGGTGTTTATTTGACTTTATTCAGCCTGGCTTGTTGGGCGCATTAGATGAGTTTGGTAGAACCTATCGCAAGCCCATTGAGGCTAAAGAAGCTGGGGATGTAAATGCTTTGCAAGTTATCGAAAGATTGCGAGCAAAAATTAATCCACAGATTCTCAGAAGAATGAAATATGACATCGCTGATGAGCTTCCTAAGAAACATATCGTTTCTAATGATGAATATGAGTTTGATGGAGCCCGAAGAAAAAGATTGTCTGTTCCGATATCTAATCACCAAAGAAATCTATACGCTCAAGGATTGCGTCAAATTGCCGCTGTAGCTCAAGAAAAAGATGCAAAAAGAAGGTCAAATGTCTCTTTTGCAGTTTTGCATTTTGTGAAAGCTCTATGCTCAGAGCCTTATTGTTTGCCTAAAACAACTTTCGCAATTGATTCCAATGGTATTGATGTTCATCTAAATAATGCGCCAAAACTAAAGTGGCTACTTAATACTTTAGAGCAGATATCGCATAAGCAGGAAAAAGTCATCATCTTTACTGATATCAAAGAAATTCAACGATCATTAGCCCTGTTTATTCGTAAGCGATTTGATTTTTCTGCGCAAATTATTAATGGTGATATTGATGATCGACAGGATTTGATTGATGCCTTTCAGGATCGCGAGGGTTTTGGGGTAATTATTCTCTCGCCTCTAGCGGTTGGTTTTGGGGTCAACATAGTTTCAGCGAATCACGTAATTCATTTCACTAGAACATGGAATCCGGCGAAAGAGGGTCAGGCAACGGATCGTGCTTATCGAATTGGACAGACCAAAGATGTTTATGTTTATTGCCCAACTATTACAGCAGATGATTTTGTTACATTTGATGCTAAGCTAGATCGATTAATGACCTTAAAGACCAGTCTTGCTGGAGACATGCTTGATGGAGTCGGATCAGACATTTCAAGCGGATCCTTGATGCCGGATAGCGGCCCGGGCGGCGTTAAGGTAGATGCTGACAAGATAGTCGATATTAATCGTGTGGATACTCTTGATGGAGCTACTTTTGAAGTATTTTGCCAATTGCTTTTTGGCGCATATCCAAATAAGGCCTATATATCCCTTAAGCAAAAAGGTGATGGTGGGGTTGATATAGTAGTTATTGGTAATGATGGCAAAGGTTTGATAGGTCAGTGCAAGCACAGCACACAAGATGAACTTGGTTGGGATGCTGTCAAAGAGGTTGCTGCCGGAAGTCCGGCATATCAAGCAAGGCATCCAGGTGTAATGTTTCAAAAAGTCGCGATTACTAATAAGAAATTTAATTCAACTGCTATCCAGCAGGCAAATACTCTTGGGGTAAAGTTGATAGGAAGGGCTGAGTTGATTGAACTGTTGAATAAAGCCCAGCTTAAGCAATTAACTCTAGATGAGGAAATTTTTAAGTTCTATATGAGCGCATCTAAATCCTCGGTGGCGAAATGAGTAGAAATTGGTCATGGAGCCACCAAGATGATCAAAGAGTCATTGATTGGTGCGATAAATTAAGTGAAAAAGCTTTAGTAGCTGGGAATGATTTTCTTGCATCAGAAATTCAAAGGGGTTTAAGTAATTTTTTTGCTTTAAGAGAGATGCCTTGTGAAGTTGAGCAAGAGGGCAGTAATGCTGGGCTTGTAAATGATTGGATATGGGAAATACATTTTCAAATATATGAAGGAACTTCCAGCATCACTCTTGTTGAAAATGAGTTGTTAGAACAAGTTCAACCTGTATATGAACAACTAAAAACTCATCGTTCAGTAATTCAATGCTTGCAATTACTCAATTCTTTTTTTGATTTAAATGACTTACATACACCAAAAGCTATGACGGCGGGTATGCGAATGCCAGATTTAATTATTCCCGAGTCATTTGATGGTGATGGAATTGTTAGTTAATTTAAGTCTCTAAAGCCCTCCTCAAGCAAGTATCAATGTCCACGTGTGTTAGCAACCACTGTATGTATTTGCTAGGAAAATCTTCTAGCTGATGCTGTTGGCTTTAACTAACTGCTTTTGCCCAGCTCTGATCTTCTGCCTTGCTTTTTCAACTTTTACAGCCTCCTGATCACGCTTGACACGATCCTTCATTGATTTAAGTCTCGCCTGCTCTGGATTTAGTGGCTTTATTGGGGTAATTTCATCGAATCTCATGGTTAACCAATCTGCAGTGGTTGATGGGGTACGTTATTAGTGCCAAAGATGGCTTGAAACAATCTGTAAGCCTGAGCTTGATTTTGGGCGTAGAGAATAGTTTCTACCCACATCCCTGCCGCATTGACTGTAAGCGTTGCGTAAACTCACCCTTGAGCTAAAAGCCATTCGATAGTATCTTCTACTCCACTTATTTAGGTGGAGAAATGGACATTATCTTGGAACCCTTAAAGACCG
>CAIYZI010000703.1 GCA_903930665.1 uncultured beta proteobacterium | reverse complement strand
TCATCCTCGCCAGTTTTCAAGACTGGTGCATTCAACCGCTCTGCCACTCTTCCTTTGCGGAATTAAGCCCTGAATTATAAAGAACTTTTGGTAAACCGTCCTAAATCTCGCTAAAGGCCTAAAAGTAAAGGCGGCAGAATTTACCCCCCCCACTATTTTGGCTTTTTAACTCAGCAGTCTGAATGCTGCTGTTTTGAGGGTGTTTTTTAGAGTTTTCCAGAAGAGTATTGATAAAATGTATAAATGTCTTTAAGCCCAAACCAGACCCATTCTATTCCTAGCCAAAATACCCCTAACAACGCTCACAGCGCAGTAGATTTGGTTCTTGATACAGCCTATCAAGGCATTGATGAGCAAGCCTGGCAACAATTATTTGCACAAGCCCGTAAATCTGGTTTGGAGCAGTTTATTGCAGATTTATTTGCTGGAAAGCCGGTTAATAACTCCGAAAATCGCCCTGCCCTCCACTCTGCTCTTCGCAACCTCTCAAAGAGCCCCGTATTGCTAAATGGCGAAGATGTGATGCCCGCTGTTGCCAGTGTTTGGCGTCGCATGGAGTTGCTCTGCAACAAATGGGTTGGCATAACAGATGTCATTCATATTGGGATCGGTGGATCTGATTTTGGCCCACGCCTCGCTGTTGAAGCTCTAGCTCATGTCCCGGGTATAGAAAACCGTGGAATGCGGATGCACTTCTTAGCCAATATCGATACGGCTGAGCTTTCTCGTATCTTGCATCGAGCGCAACCCAATAGCACTAGAGTCATCATTGTTTCTAAGTCCTTTACCACCCTAGAAACCACCATGAATGCTAAAGCCGTTGTTAAATGGCTTAAGGATCATGGTCGGACGCAAAGTCAAATTGAACATGCCTTATTTGCAGTTACTGCAAATATTCCAGCGGCTAAAGAATTTGGTGTTGAGGAAGAAAATATTTTCCCGTTCTGGGATTGGGTTGGCGGTCGTTACTCAGTATGGTCAGCCGTTGGGTTACCCATTGCCCTGCAATATGGTTTTGAAACCTTCAAGCAACTTTTAGCAGGTGCCCAGGCAATGGATAAGCACTTCAAAACTGCTCCTTTAGAAGAAAATCTGCCCGTCATCATGGCGCTTGCCTTGGTTTATCAGCAAGAACAACACCAAATTACATCTTATGCAGTAATTCCTTATGCCGATGCTTTAGATTGGATGCCCAAATGGCTTCAACAGCTTGACATGGAAAGTAATGGCAAGAGTGTTGATCGTGATGGCAAGCCAGTGAAGTTCTCTTGCCCAGTCGTGTTTGGTAGTGCAGGTAGTAATGCCCAGCATTCTTACTTTCAGCTCCTGCATCAAGGTAGAGAAATCATTCCTATTGATTTCATTGCGGTTCGTGAGCCTATGAGCAAATTGCCTGAAGCAGAAATGCATCACCGCATCTTGCTTTCGAATTGTTTGGCTCAAGCACAGGCCTTGGCGAATGGCAAGCAAGCGAATAATCCCAATGAAACCTATCCAGGTAAAAGACCAAGCAATTTATTGATGCTCCCTAAGCTCAACGCATATTATTTGGGTGCACTTTTAGCTTTATATGAAAACCGTACGGCAGCTTTAGGTGCACTTTGGAATATCAATAGCTTTGATCAACCAGGTGTGGAGTTAGGCAAGGTGCTTGCCAAGCCTATAGAAAAGGCTCTCGCCAGCCGCTCAGAAGCAGTGCAGGCCAGCGAGAATATCGACTCCATCACAGCCGCCAGAATTAATTTCTTAAATTCCCCTGCCAAGTAACGCTTAAGCAACACTTGGCCTAATCAAATACGCCTTCCTAAAAGGACTTGCCATGCAATTGTCTCCATCTATTTTTAAAGCTTACGATATTCGCGGCATTATCGATGAAACTTTGGACCCTTGGGTTGCCAAGCTCATTGGGCAAGCCTTTGGTACCGAGATGCGCGAGCTTGGCGAGACGGAAATTGTGATTGGGCGGGACGGTCGCCTTTCTGGCCCAAGTTTGATAGAAGCCCTTACCGAAGGCTTGCTATCAACTGGTATTAATGTCATTGACTTGGGCATGGTAGCGACACCAATGGTGTATTTCGCGGCCAATCAAATCCTTGACGGTAAAACACCGAAGTCCGGCATCATGATTACTGGTAGCCACAATCCCCCAAACTACAACGGATTCAAAATGGTATTAGGGGGCGCCGCTATTTATGGTGAGCAGATTCAGGTTCTATACCAACGGATTGTTGCTAAGAAATTTGCTGTAGGCTCAGGTACACGCAGCACGTTTGATATTTTCCCAAGCTATCTAGAGCGCATTATTGGCGATGTCAAACTTGCCCGCCCTATGAAAATTGCTGTCGATTGTGGCAATGGTGTTGGTGGTGCGTTTGCAGGCAAATTATTCAGAGCACTTGGCTGCGAAGTGCAAGAACTCTTCTGCGAGGTAGATGGCAAATTCCCCAATCACCATCCAGATCCTGCCCATATTGAGAACCTTCAAGATCTCATCAAAAATCTGCAAACTACCGATAATGAATTGGGACTTGCATTTGATGGTGATGCCGATCGTTTAGGTGTAGTTACTAAAGATGGTCAAGTGATTTTCCCGGATCGCCAAATGATGTTGTTTGCAAAGGATGTACTTAGCCGAAATCCTGGTGGCCAAATTATTTATGACGTTAAATGCACTCGCAACTTAGGCAAATACGTTAAAGAACATGGTGGTGAGCCCTTAATGTGGAAAACAGGACACTCACTGGTAAAGGCCAAACTCAAAGAGACTGGCGCACCACTTGCAGGTGAGATGAGCGGGCACATCTTTTTTAAAGATCGCTGGTTTGGTTTTGATGATGGTCTCTATACCGGCGCGCGTCTTTTAGAAATTCTGAGTAAAGAAAAAGATCCAAACAAAACTCTAAATGACTTGCCAAACGCCATCTGCACCCCTGAATTGCAATTGGCCTGCGCCGAAGGTGAGCCATTTGCATTGCTAGAAACCATCAAAGCCAATGCAATTTTCCCCACCTCTGAATCTATCAACACCATTGATGGAGTTCGTGTGGAATATGCCGATGGATTTGGCTTGGCTAGGCCATCAAACACCACCCCAGTAGTTGTAATGCGTTTTGAAGCGGATAGTGATGAAGCTATTGAGCGGATTCAAGCTGAGTTTAAGGTTGTGCTGCTAGCAGCTAAGCCAGATGCTAAATTGCCGTTTTAATCAATGACTTTGGCCATCTCGGTTAATGAACCGCTTGTATCACCAGGATGCCAAGAAGATCAAATGAGGATATTCGGTTAAAAGACTTGGATTCGATTAAGATTTCGTATGAATTTAACTGCTAGCACCCCTATTTCCTTTGATTACCCCCACCAAGATGCTGCGGGGATTACCTGTACAGCCCAAGCTTGGGCCAAGACCCCGCCTCATCTTGAGGGCGCTGAAAAAGCCGCTGTAATCGCCCGTATCAAGCAATTATTAGTCCAAAAAGATGCCACCTTGGTAGCCCACTACTATGTAGATGGCGATATTCAGGATTTAGCACTAGAAACCGGTGGTTTTGTTGCCGACTCCTTGGAAATGTCACGTTTTGGCAAAAATCATCCTGCTAAGAATCTGATTGTGGCTGGAGTGCGATTCATGGGTGAGACTGCAAAAATCCTCAGCCCTGAAAAACGGGTCTTCATGCCTGACCTCGATGCGACTTGCTCATTAGATTTGGGTTGTGACGCAGCAGAGTTTGCAGCATTTAGGGCGGCACACCCAGACCGCGTAACCGTCGTTTATGCCAATACCAGCGCGGCAGTTAAAGCCCAGTCTGACTGGATGGTCACGAGCTCTTGCGCTCTAGCAATCGTCCATCAACTCAAGCTTGAAGGCAAAAAGATTCTTTGGGCACCAGACCGCCACTTGGGCCGATATATTCAAGAGCAAACTGGTGCAGATATGCTGCTTTGGAATGGTGCCTGCATCGTTCATGATGAATTTAAGGCTGCAGAGTTAGAAATGCTCAAGGCTAGCCATCCCGATGCCATGATCTTAGTTCACCCAGAATCACCACAAGCAGTTGTAGATCTTGCAGATGTAGTGGGCTCTACCTCTGCAATGATCAAAGCGGTAGTAGAGGGTACGGCAACTGAATACATCGTTGCAACCGATAAAGGCATTCTCCATCGCATGCGTCAGTTAGCCCCCAACAAAAAACTCATTGAAGCCCCTACCGCTGGAAATAGTGCTACTTGCAAAAGTTGCGCGCACTGCCCTTGGATGGCCATGAATGGCTTGCAAGGAATTTTAGATTGCCTAGAAAATGCTTCAGGCGAAATCCTTGTGCCAGAACCCATACGTACAGAAGCGCTGGGATGCATAGAGCGCATGCTCGACTTCACCAAGAACCACCCTGACCTCTTGGCAAAAGCACAGCATGGCTTTGTTAAGAACATTGGAGCCGCATAACTTTGTAAAAGTTCATACACACCTTTTCTAAACATTCATTTGAATTCCATATTTAAATCTTATTACCCACTTACCTAGATCACCCTCATGTTTGATTACAACGAAACCTTAGAGCAAGCCCGTCAACGTAATATCGCAGATGCTCTGATGGAAGATATTGGCACAGGTGATTGGACTGCAATGCTAGTTCCCCAAAAACTGGTTAAAGCGCAGTTAATGGTTCGTGAGGCTGCAGTACTTTGTGGTGTTGATTGGTTTGAAGGTGCCCTTAAAAAATTGGATCCCAATGCTCAAGTGACGTGGCACTATCTTGAAGGTGAAATGATGAAGCCCGATACAAAAGTTTGCGATATAGAAGCAGACTCGCGCGCACTACTTTCAGCAGAACGCCCGTGTATTAATTTTTTACAAACATTATCTTGGACAGCCAGCATAGCGCGTCAACACGTTGATGCAATCGCAGGAGCTAGCCCCAACCCAAAAGGTTGCGCTGTTCTCGATACGCGCAAAACGATTCCTGGATTACGTCAAGCTCAAAAGTACGCAGTTCGAGTAGGCGGCGGTCAAAATCAGCGCCTTGCTTTATGGCACGGTATTCTAATTAAAGAAAATCATATTGCCGCAGCCGGCAGTATTGCTGCAGCGTTAGAAGCAGCCAACGCCCTGAAATCTGGGGTAGATATTCAGATAGAAGTCGAAAATTTGACTGAACTGAACGAAGCATTAGCTGCTGGCGCAAAAAGTATCTTAATTGATAATTTCACTACAGAGCAAATGAAAGAAGCGGTAGCCATTACTGCTGGTCGTGCCCTTTTAGAAGCCTCTGGCGGTATCAATTTAGAACAGATGCGAGCAATTGCCGCCACTGGTGTTGATCGGATCTCGCTTGGTAAGCTTACTAAAGACGTGAATGCAATCGACTTTTCGATGCGTATTTTGGCTTAAGCTTCCCTGCCTTTGTAGATCGCCTGTTTAGCTATGGCATTGCGAATAAATTCGATATTGTTTCGCAAGGTATAGCAATCGACTGTTGCCAATTTTGCCGCTTTACTGGCTAATACCTTTTTCTCCATCTCATCAAGAGTCAAAAGGTATAGACCGCGCTGAGCGGGATCAAAGTTCTTAATCATGTCTTGCTCAAATTTATCCAATTCTTTGTAAATGGAGTTGATTTGTTTGCGCGCTAAATTGATTCGATAGGTAGGAATCGATTTGATGATGGGGTATGCGAAGGCTGAAAATGGCAACAAGATCAAAAACATTCTTTCAATAAACTCCGCCAACCAAAAGGGTAAATACTTCATCAATACAGGCGTACCTTTTTGGTAAAAGTATCTTGCTTCATCGCTGAGTGGCGCCTCTGAATTAATATAAGCAGGAAACTCGCCAGCTTTTGCAAAGTAGGACTTGGTGCCATTGATTTCTTTAGCAGCCTCTAAAAAAAGGAGCTGTATAGCAGGATGCAAACGGTCATCAATCAATAAATTAGTAGTAGTAGAAATCAGTTGAACAGGATGATCAGGGGTATTGCTACCCAAATCAAAGCCACCCATCGGCACAGTAAGCTCTTCAAAATACGGCTCCAAACGCGTATAGGCATTTGCGCGATTAAAGGTTGCTAAATGAATGCCAGGATACTTGATTAAAGCCTGCACATTAGGCGACTCAAAGCCATCCACCAATAACAAAGCATCTAGTTGCCCATTCTGGAGTGCTTGCACACCTTCTGAATTACCCATTGCAATCAGATTTGGGCCGGTTGCTGGCATGTTGTTGAGTTTCAGAATATTTAAAGCATGGACATGAGTCCCGCTACCTACTGGGCCAATACCAATTTTTAACTTAATCAGATCACTGTCCAATATGCGTTTATTACTATCAAACGCGTTATTTCGATAAAAGAGCCAGACAGGTTCATAGTCTACCGAACCCAAAGACTCTACTCCACTCAGTCCATCTTGAGCAATCATGCCGCCCTGAACCAAGGCAACCTGGATGGGATCATTACGATCGATTAAATGATGGAGATTTTCGCTTGAGCCATGAGTAGGAATCAACTCAATCTGGATTCCTTTTTTCTTAAAATATTCTTGATATTTTTCGCCTAGAACTTTATATGAACCACCTGTGCCAGTAGCCATCAATACTTTTTTAGGGGGAGCAGGTTTAGCAAACCAAATCAGAAGCAGTAAACCTATGAGTAGCAATATGAGTAAAGGCCAAACTTCTTTCAGAAGCTCAGTCCAACTTTTAACCTCATCCTCTACTGTCTGATAGACCGCAGAAGCATGCTCAATAACATCCTCTTTAAAGCTTGCCATTTAACTCTCCACCTAGGAGCCTAAAGCTTATCACTAAAGACATAGCGGTTAGCTCTCTGGATGCTCCACGCCCTCAGCTTGGGGCGTCAGAATCGTCGGATAGG
Source organism: uncultured beta proteobacterium (assembly GCA_903930665.1). Taxonomy (GTDB): domain Bacteria; phylum Pseudomonadota; class Gammaproteobacteria; order Burkholderiales; family Burkholderiaceae; genus Polynucleobacter. Next base: position 1,159 of record CAIYZI010000703.1, on the reverse strand, counting down.
AAACCGCCCAAGTTCCCGGATAATCACGACTATAGTGCAAGCCCCTACTCTCCCTTCGCATCAAGGCAGAGCGCACAATCAGTTCGGCGCATTCAAGTAAGTTGCGTAATTCAATTAAATCACGCGTTACCTTAAAGTTCGCGTAATACTCCTGCACCTCATATCGCAGTAGCTTGATTCGATGCAAGGCACGCTCTAAGCGTCGATTTGTTCTCACGATGCCTACATAGTTCCACATTAAAGAACGTAACTCATCCCAGTTATGAGCAATCACCACTTGCTCATCGGCATCTTCTACCTGACTTTCATCCCAAAGAGGAAGATTAGGCATCAAGGGGGCTTGGACTTGTGAAATATCTTCGGCAGCAGCTTTACCAATCACAACACACTCTAATAATGAATTACTGGCTAGACGATTTGCCCCATGCAGACCTGTATAAGTTGCTTCGCCAACAGCATATAAACCCGGCAAATCCGTGCGACCCTTTAAGTCTGTTACTACTCCGCCACACGTGTAGTGAGCTGCTGGGACAACCGGGATTGGCTCTTTAGTGATGTCTAAGCCCAAACTTAAACAACGGGCGTAAATCATTGGAAAGTGTTCTTTGATAAATGCTTCACCCAAGTGCGTTGCATCTAAATGCACAAAGTCTAAGCCATGCTTTTTCATTTCAAAGTCAATAGCGCGGGCCACAATATCGCGAGGTGCCAGTTCATTTCTAGCATCATGCTCGGGCATAAAGCGCGTGCCATTTGGCAACTTTAATAAACCACCTTCGCCACGCATTGCTTCTGTAATTAAGAAGGTACGATCACTTGGGTGATAGAGGCAAGTTGGGTGAAATTGAATGAACTCCATATTGCCCACACGACAGCCTGCTCGCCATGCCATGGCAATACCATCACCAGTAGCGGTATCAGGATTGCTAGTGTATCGATATACCTTACCAACACCACCAGTAGCTAAAACAACCGCTTTTGCTTTAATGGTTTCAACCCGATTATTTTTAATATCAAGTGCATAAACGCCGTAACAATGATTGGGTTTAGTGCGCTGTGTTTTCGCATCTAAATGGCGATTGGTAATGAGATCTAAAGCAATCCAATGCTCTAGTAATTGAATGTTTTTATGGGCACGTGCTTTATCAAGCAGTACCTC
>CAIYZI010000702.1 GCA_903930665.1 uncultured beta proteobacterium | reverse complement strand
CCCGGTCAGGATGCCTCTACCTCCCGCTTTTGGCGTTTGGAGGGAACTAAACCCGGAGATGTCTGGCAAGTGGCGCTTCACGCGGATAGCGACCACCGGCTTCGCGTCGAACGCGAAGCCGACGAGCGCGGAACCACGCTCAAAGATGGAGCCGCCTACGCATTTTTCCCTCTCAATGCCGTGAGCTGGCCTTTCCGCCTCCACTTGCATCTGAAACTTCCGACCAACTTGGCGCGTGACAATTGGAATCATGATGAGCGGGACCAAATTGAAGAACAGATCCAGCGGGCGGTGGTGGGGATTGCGTCGTGGTTGGAGGCTCATGGAGATAAATGGCACCCCAACTGGCAGGTGGCTTCTTTGGTCATGCGTCAGCCAAATCAAAACGAGACGTGGGCGTGGTGCTTCTGGCAGGATTTCCAAGCCGAGATTAAAACCAGAAAATTGCTGCGAACCGTCAATGGCCAGCCGGTAAATTCCCTCGATGCGCGCACCGTCCAACTAATTGCGCGGGATGCCGCTCGGGATAACTGGTCGCAATTTTGCGGTCTGGTGCCAGGCATTGCCGGAGAATTTTCAATTGTCAATGCCGCCACGGTCACGGATTTTGGCCTCACTAAATTGCCCCAGGATCGCCTTCGGAATTTCTTCCTCGCCGCCGCCCAGCAGGTCACCCAGGATGCGGAACGCCGGGCGCTGGTGATGGCGCTTTTTACCGTGGAGGATGCGGAGCCGGAAACTTTGGAGCGGGTAGCCGATGATATCGAGGTGCCTTGTAGTGATGGCACTTCCGTGTCCCTGGCCCGTCTGATGCAGCGGCCCAGTGGTGCGGATTTGCCGGATGAATGGCATACGCTTTTCAACACCTTGCGGAACTGGCTCTGGGAAATCTCTCACGGCTTGACCTCGGTTTTTGAGGGCCAGCTTCGGTTTCAATTGAAGAAATTGGCGGCAAGGGAGTTTTCTCCACGCTGGGAGACCATTCCAGTTGCTCTGGGTAACGACGACGCTTGGGAACAGCATGGAAGCACATTTTGGAGCCAGGCACGTGAAGCCTGCCCGGCAGGTTGCCGTAAGACCGTGATCCAATCGCTTCGGGTAAAGGACGGAACCAACCAATGGAAACTCATATCCAGCGTCTGGCTGGCCGATAGTTCCCCGGTGAATTGCTTTCACGACGTGGTTGCATCATGGCAACGGGGTGATGCTCCCAATAATAGCGCCCAAAATTCCATTCGGGAAAAATTACGGACCTGGGGCTTGCTGGATGCTTGGGAAGATGCGGTCGAAGAAAGATTGGCGGAATATCTCAGCAAGACCATTCACTCCCGTCTCACCAGCCATTTGCCGATCCAGTCGGGAGTTATCGTTCTGCTCCAGCCATTCGAAGCTGTCCTGAAGGACGCCCACCAAGCCTCGCGCGACCGGTTGCCCATTCGCTGGAAAGCCATCGTTCAAGAGGCGGAAAATGAGGCGGTTCGTAGATTTTTGCGGGACCGTCGTTTGGACTTTTCCGCCACCACCGTGCTGGCTCCCGATATAGATACCGACCTCGCTGAATTCCTCGCGACCACTGGTTTGTATAAAAAAGCACCGAAGTGGATGACATTCTTTGCCCGCGAAACGATTCGCGAAGCGGATGATGGTAATTTCACGTGGTTGTCGATTCTCGAAAGGAAGCATCTCACCGAACCTTTTCAGCGTGAATTGACTGAAAAGTGCTTGAAAGAATTTCATCGCTGGTCGGCTGAACCTTTTTCCGAAACCGCCTTGAAGGGATTCAATCGGTTGTGTGAAATCACCCCGGCCACGCTGCGTGGCAATTGGAGTATCGGCATCACGTCCCGAACGGCGGAGCTAGTGCGAAATTTGCTGAACCCAGTTCCGGCGGTAGGCGCAAACGCGCTGGACCACGATGACGCCAGCCTGAATCGTGCCCTCCTGAAGCTGGAAAGTGTCCGCTGGTCCAATAGCGAACATTTACCAGAGCTGCTGCGCAAAGTCCCAGCCGTCGTCGCCGCCAGTCTGGATATTGGCCGGCTGCAAATTGAAATATCCCTGGGATCATCTCCACTGCCGGCGGTACAGACCGATGTTGCGGT
>CAIYZI010000701.1 GCA_903930665.1 uncultured beta proteobacterium | reverse complement strand
AATTGTTACTACTATTCAAAAACTCGGCCTAGCCTTGGATCAAAATGGCAAGCGCAATCAGAGCAATAAATCAAAGGGCGAACTTACTTATAAAGAGCGTCTAGACCCCTTGCGCAATAAACGAGTTGTATTTATCTTTGATGAGTGCCATCGTTCGCAGTTTGGCGAAAACCATAAGGCGATTAAAGAATTTTTTCCTAAGGCGCAATTATTTGGTTTTACGGGAACCCCTATTTTTGAGGAAAACGCCACATATAAACAAATAGATGGAACCGTTGGCGCTTTTAAAACCACTGAAGATATCTTTGAAAAAGAGCTCCATGCATACACCATTACCAATGCGATTGATGATAAAAACGTCTTGAGTTTTCACATTGATTATTTTGGCAAAGATGATAAAAGTAAGGGCAAGCTCAAAAAAGGGGAGACACCTCCACCCGAGGCAGTGATAAAAGAAATACTCAGCAAACATGATGCAGCCACTAACTCACGTCGTTTTAATGCAGTGTTGGCCACGGCCTCCATTAATGATGCTATTGCCTACTATGAATTATTTAAAAGATTGCAGGCGCAAAAACAGGCTGATGATGAAGGCTTTACCCCTTTAAATATTGCTTGTGTATTTTCGCCGCCCGCCGAAGGCAATAAGGATGTGCAGCAAATCCAAGAAGATTTGCCGCAAGAAAAGCTCGATAATGAAAATGCGCCTGATGAGAAGAAAAAGGCGCTAACTCAGATTATCTCGGATTACAACATTCAATACGGAACCAATCATACAATTAATGAGTTTGATTTGTACTATCAGGATGTACAGCAGCGTATTAAAGATCAAAAATACACCAATCAAGATTACGCTCGTAAAAATAAAATTGATATTGTTATCGTCGTAGATATGTTACTAACTGGTTTTGACTCTAAATATCTAAACACTTTGTATGTTGATAAAAATCTCAAATATCACGGTTTAATTCAGGCTTTTTCCCGCACCAATCGCGTATTAAATGACACCAAGCCTTGGGGTAATATCCTTGATTTTCGTGGCCAGGAAAATCAAGTTGATGAAGCTATTCGACTTTTTTCAGGTAAAGATCTAAATCGCGCTAAAGAAATCTGGTTGGTTGATCCTGCCCCAGTGGTTGTCGAGAAGCTTAAAACTGCAGTTGCTCAACTTGAAGTTTTTATGAAGTCTCAAGGACTTGAGAGTACCCCCGAGCAAGTAGCTAATCTCAAAGGGAATAACGCTAGAGCGCAGTTTATCAATCACTTCAAAGAAGTGCAGCGCCTAAAGACCCAGCTAGATCAATATACCGATTTAGCGGAAGAGAGTAAGGTGGCTGTGGAGTTGCTTCTGCCGGAAGAAACGATGCGTAGTTTTAAGGGTATGTATCTTGAGACCGCGCAACGCCTCAAGGAAAAGCAGAATAAAAATCAAGATGTAGAGGAAGACTTAAAACAGTTGGATTTTGAGTTTGTGCTATTCGCATCAGCCGTGATCGATTATGACTACATCATGGGCTTAATTGCTAAATCAACCCAATCGCTTGGTAAGCAAAAGATGACCCGTGGTCAGCTAATAGAGCTCATAAGTTCTAGCGCCAATTTGATGGATGAGCGTGAAGATATTATTGCGTATATCAATAGTTTGAAGGTTGGGGAGGCGCTTGATGAGAAATCTATACGAAGTGGTTATCGGGAATTTAAGGCAGACAAGGCGGCCAAAGACTTGGAAAGAATTGCAGAACTACATGGTTTGAATGCCAAATCCCTACAATCTTTTGTACATGACATTATGGCCCGTATGATTTTTGATGGTGAGTATTTGAGTAATTTACTCTTACCGCTGGATCTAGGTTGGAAAGCTCGAACTCAGAAAGAACTGGCGCTTATGGAGGATCTGATTCCGTTGTTAAAAAAGCTGGCGCAAGGGCGTGAGATTTCAGGGTTGGCAGCATATGACTCATAAGAGCAAAAATCTCATTCCTAAGCTGCGTTTTCCTGGCTTTCGTGGGGTAAGTGACTGGCAGCTTAAAAAACTTGAGGATGTTTCTCAGATATTGCGTGGTGGGTCACCGCGACCTATAAACGAATTTATAACGACCGATATTAATGGTTTGAATTGGCTAAAGATAGGTGATGTTGATCAAGATGCCAAATATGTAACTCATACAAATGAAAAAGTACTCATTTCTGCACTAAGCAAAACTAGGGAGGTTAATCCCGGTGATTTGATCATGTCTAACTCAATGAGTTTTGGGCGCCCTTATATTTTGGAAATCAAATCGTGCATTCATGATGGATGGATAGCAGTTACAAAAATTAATGCATTAACGAGTAGAGATTTTCTTTATTATTTTATTCTGTCCCCGGAAAGTCAAAAATATTTTTTAAATTATTCGGCTGGAAGTGGAGTGCAAAATTTAAATGCAGACATTATTAAATCTCTACCACTTGCACTTCCCGATTATGCTGAGCAACAAAAAATTGCAGATTGCCTGTCGTCATTGGATGAGTTGATTGTTGCGGAATGTAAGAAGCTAAATACATTGAAGAGTTATAAAAAAGGTTTGATGCAGCAACTCTTTCCTTTGAAGGGGGAGGTACTTCCTAGTCTGCGTTTCCCAGAATTTCGAGATGCTGGGGAATGGCGAATGAAGTCATTCGATCAATTATTTACAGTTGGGAATGGAAGGGATTACAAGCATTTGTTGACGGGAGAGGTCCCTGTTTATGGCTCAGGTGGTTACATGCTTTCGGTAAATGATTTTTTATATGACGGAGAAAGTGTGTGCATCGGTCGAAAAGGAACCATCAATAACCCAATATTTTTGACTGGAAAATTTTGGACTGTTGACACATT
>CAIYZI010000700.1 GCA_903930665.1 uncultured beta proteobacterium | reverse complement strand
CCCCACTCAAGGAAATCCTTGTTAGAAAGATCCTTAAGGAGGTAGCAAAATACTCCGGCAGCGATAGCAAAGCCAAGCGGAGCGCCTAACTGGCCGAGCATTCCATTTAAAGGGGTTTCAAATGGGAAAAAGACGCTTGGAAATACTAAAACCGAGGCAATGGCATAAACAAAGAAGTCAAAATTCTCGGAAGTGCGTCCAATAATCACCCCGATGGCAATTTCATTAGGTGAAATCTCGTGGACGACTTCTTTGGGGGGTTGATTTGAAGCCAACGGGCCATTGTTAATGGGGAATGCTGATGTTGTCATAATGCGCCTATATTAATAGCGGAAATCCAATAGGATTTCCATGTCTCCAAAGGTGGGACAAATTGTCTCATCACTCCTTTTTATGGGTACTTTGACATTAGCATAACTGTTCTTGGCTGAAATGGCCGCTTTCTAGTTAATTTCCCTAATATATGATCCGAAAACTAGCCCTACTTTCCCTTCTGCCCTTGATGGCACTCCTCAATGGATGTAAGTTGGTGGTGCTATCCCCATCAGGTGATATTGCCAGTCAAGAGAGTCATTTATTGATCGTGGCGACAGCGCTGATGTTGATCATCATCGTGCCCGTCATCTTGCTGACGATTTTCTTCGTATGGCGCTATCGGGCTTCGAATGAAAAGGCGACCTATGCACCAGAGTGGAACCACTCTACTGGCCTTGAATTAGTTATTTGGGGTGCTCCTTTGTTGATCATTATTGCCCTAGGCCTGATCACATGGATTACTACCCATACTTTGGACCCTTATCGCTCCTTAGATCGCATTAGCGCTCAACAACCACTTCCAGCTGACGTTAAGCCACTTACAGTTGAGGTTGTTGCATTAGATTGGAAGTGGCTCTTCATCTACCCTGATTTAGGTATTGCCACTGTTAATGAATTAGCTGCACCTGTAAATGTGCCTATTCGTTTCAAGATTACCGCATCAAACGTGATGAACTCGTTTTACATTCCCGCGTTGGCAGGTCAAATTTATGCCATGCCATCTATGCAAACCAAGCTCCATGCAGTGATTAATGAGCCAGGCCAGTACGAAGGTTTTTCAGCAAACTATAGCGGCGCAGGTTTTTCTCATATGCGCTTTAAGTTCTTAGGCATGTCACAGCAAGATTTTGACCGTTGGGTACAGGCTGGCAAGGCACATAAGAATGAGTTAACCAGAGAGGCCTATTTAACCCTTGAAAAACCATCCATTAAAGATCCTGTTCAGTTCTATGGTTCAGTGACTCCAGAGTTATTCAGCGCTGTGATCAATCGGTGTGTGGATAGTAAAGATATGTGCAAAAGCCAAATGGCTGCAATTGATGCCAAGGGCGGTTTAGGTCTTGGCGGTATCGATGCTCTCGCTTCGAAGCCTTCTCCTTACGCTTCATTGTTTGATGGTAGTGCATTGAAAAAGCAGGTTGTTGTATCTCAGCTGTGTACAGCCAAGGAGCCTGTTCTCCGTGAATAAGCAGCACTATTTACGTATGCTTTTCTCGAGCGTAGCTAGCAATAGCGCCCGTATTGAATTTGAACCTCATTCCAGAAATCTTTATGTTTGCTAATTTAAATCTTACCCAACTCATTTTTGGTCGCCT
>CAIYZI010000699.1 GCA_903930665.1 uncultured beta proteobacterium | reverse complement strand
TGTTGTAGTTAGGAACATTGCGTAATGAACCTAAATAACTGAGGGTTAAAAGGGATGATTTATCACGCAACATTGGCAAAGCTTCTTTAGCCATCGCTGGGAAGCTGTAGGCAGAGATGTCATGGGCAATTCGGAAGGCTTCACGACTTAGACCTTCTAAGAAGTCACCGGCAATCGCTTCGCGTGGAGCAAAGCCGATAGCATGCACAAAACCATCAAACTGAGGCCAAGTTTTCGCTAAATCTGTAAAAAGTGCCGAAATTTGCTCATCGCTACCCACATCGCAGTCAAAAATCAGCTCAGAATTGAATTCTTTAGCAAAATCCACAATCCGGTCTTTAAAGCGCTCGCCAACATAGGTGAAGGCTAATTCTGCCCCTTCACGGTGACATGCCTTGGCGATGCCATAAGCAATTGAACGGTTAGAAAGAAGACCGGTAATCAGAATTTTTTTGCCAGCGAGAAAGCCCATATTGTGTCCTTTGCTTCAAATTAGGTTTGCTATCTACAATTGTTGCATATATGTTCATTACCCCCCTTATCTCCTCATCTCGTTTATTAGTGTTACTAGCCCTATTGGCGGGGGTGGTAGCCTATCCAGCTCAAGCATCTCAGGGGATTTCTCAGTATGGCAAACCCAAGTATGTTGATGGATTTAGCCATTTTGATTATGTCAATCCACATGCCCCTAGGGGAGGAAGCTTAATTCTCCCCAATCCAGACCGTCGTACCAGCTTTGACAAGTTCAACCCCTTCACTTTGCGTGGTGTTGCTGCGCCTGGGGTGGCTCAATTGATGTTTGAGTCCTTAACGGTCGGTAGTGCGGATGAAGTATCAAGTGCTTATGGGTTAGTTGCGGAAGATATTGAAGTCGCTCCCGATAAGATGTCGGTGACCTTTCGGATTCGTCCTGAGGCGAAGTTCTCTGACGGCAGCCCAATCTTGGCTTCTGATGTGAAATACAGCTTTGATACCTTGATGAGCTCATTGGCCAATCCGCAGTTCAAAACGGTTTATGCGGATGTAAAACAGGCTGTTGTAGTTTCGGATCGCGTCATTAAGTATGAATTTAAGAATCGCAATCCTGAGCTGCCAGTGATGGTGGGAAGTTTGCCTATCTTTTCCCGTAACTGGGGCAAAAAGCCAGATGGCACGATTACTCCTTTTGATAAATTGTCTTTTGAGTTGCCGCTTGCTAGTGGGCCTTATGTGATTGAGTCTTACAAAGCAGGTAAGACGATGATCTTTAAGCGCAACCCCAATTACTGGGCTGATCAAAGAAGCGAGCCCTTAAATGTGCTCGTTGGCTTTTATAACTTTGATCGAGTGATCTACAAGCTTTATGGTGATGATGCGGTTCGGCTTGAGGCCTTTAAAGCGGGCGAGTTTGATGCCTTGGTCGAGTATCGAGCAAAGAATTGGGCAAAAAGTTATGTAGGCCCTCGTTTTAACGACGGAACTTTACTAAAGAAATCCTTTTTAAATCACAATGGCGCTGGCATGCAGGGATTCGCAATGAATCTGCGTCGACCTATTTTTCAAGATGTGCGTGTGAGGCAGGCTTTGGGTTATGCCTTAGATTTTGAATGGCTCAATCGCCAGTTATTTTTTGAGCAATACAGTCGTATCAATAGTTATTTCACCAATAGTGATTTAAGTGCTAACGCCAATGGGGCGCGTAAACCTGGCGACGCGGAGTTGCAATTGCTTAAACCCCTCAAGGCAAAGTATCCCAATTTAGTGCCAGATGCCGTCTTTGAGCCTATGTCCCCGGCGCCATCAACCGCACCTCCAGAAAGTTTGCGTCAAAACTTGCGCAAGGCGCGAGAGCTCTTGGCGCAAGCAGGATGGCAATATCGGGATGGTGCTTTGCGCAATGCTCAGGGTGAACCGTTCCGCTTTGAGATGGTTGAAGATGGCCCCTTCTTTTTAAGGGTGATATCAGCCTATGTCCGGAATTTAGAAAAGCTTGGCATTCAGGTGGATGTGAGAACTAGTGACTATGCTTTACATCAAAAGCGGATGGATGAATACGATTTTGATATGACTACCATTCGTTTTCCAGATTCGCAAAATCCCGGAAATGAACTATGGGATCGATTTGGTAGTCAGGCGGCTAAAGAAAAAGGTTCTGATAACCTCATTGGAATTCAGTCACCAGTAGTCGATGCATTGGTTGATGCTGTAGTCAAGGCGCAGACGCGTGAGCAATTGCGTGCAGCCACCCGGTCATTAGATCGTGTTTTATGGAATAGCTACTTTGTTATTCCGCAGTGGTACAACCCAACCCATCGCATCGCGTATCGTAAAGAAATGCAATATCCAGAGCCGCCTTTGTACTACACCGCAGAATCTTGGATTCTGCTCAATTGGTGGAAAGAAGGGGGTAAGTAATGCGCGGACAAATGTGGTCTTATATTTTTAAGCGCATGCTTTTAATGATTCCAACTTTGCTTGGAGTCTTAACGCTGACATTTGCTGTAGTGCAATTTGTTCCTGGCGGTCCGGTGGAGCAATTGATGCTTGAGCTTAAGGGAAGGGGCGATGCTGCTGTCAGCGGTTCAGAATCTTCTGGAGCAGGAAGCACTTACCGTGGACGTCAAG
>CAIYZI010000698.1 GCA_903930665.1 uncultured beta proteobacterium | reverse complement strand
CGGCGCAGATTATTGCCGCCCAGCGCACACAGGTTGTCCAGGCGGCCGACGGAGGAGTGCTCACAAGCTTGCTGATTCACGAGGGCGATGTGGTTACCCCGGGCCAGTTAATTGCGGTCTTGGAGCAAGGCCGATCCCAGGCTTTGACCCAGGACAGCGAAGCCAAGGTGGCGGCGCTGCATATCACTTTGGATAGGCTGGCGGCCGAGATCAACAACCGCCCGCTCAATCTGCGATCACCAACGGCGAGTTATGCCAAATACACAGACTACATAACCAACCAGGAGAACTTGTACCGGGTACGCCGGAGGTCAATCGAACAAGACCTTAGTAACCTGCAAACCAACTTGGACTTGTTAAAGCAGGAACTACAAATGAATGAGACGCTTTTAGCCACGGGAGACGTAAGTCGTGCTGACGTATTGCGCCTCAAACGTCAAGTAGCAGACATCCAAGGGCAAATGACCACTCGGCTAAACAAATACTTGCAAGATGCCCAAACCGACATGAGCCGTGCGCAGGAAGACTTAAACACACAAACCGAGAGTCTGCGCGACCGTAATCAGCAACTGCGCCATACGGAACTCAAATCCCCCGCTGCAGGTGTCGTCAAAAATGTGCTCATCAATACTATTGGCGGTGTATTGCGGCCCGGAGAGGTCCTAGTGGAAATCGTACCCACTGATAGCGAACTCACCGCCGAAGCAAAAGTAAGTTCTTCCGACATCGCCTTTGTGAAATTAGGGCAAAGCGTGACCATCAACCTTGACGCTTACGACCCGGGCATTTTCGGCAGTTTGACTGGAAAAGTCAGCTACATCAGTGCAGACACGTTGAGTGACTCCTCGGCAGTAGACCCCCGACAACCCCCTCGACAGCCGTACTACCGGGTGATGGTCAAGATTGATTCCTCAAAATACCTGGAGAGTGACAAACGTAGCCTTATCAAAGTTCTGCCCGGCATGACCGCCAGTGTGAGCATCAAGTCCAAAGAGCGCAGCGTATTGAGCTACCTGCTCAAACCGCTCAATAAAACCTTAGTCAACTCGCTGGGCGAACATTAATATGCACACGAGTAAGTCTGACACAGGTATCGGCGACAACGTATGGCAAGGTTACGTGTCAGCAGTAGCCTGTTTACTGCTATCGCTACTGTTGTTACTCAGCATAATGGCGTTGTCCATGATAGCGCTAGGTGGACAAAAAACCGAAGAGCAAGCCGCAGAACCTGTTCCTGCACCGATGGCTGCATCCAATATTGCGCCTTCAATTCCGAAAGGTCAACGCGGTGCGCAGTGGGCACTGCGATTTCCGGCCAACGCGGTCGACATTGAGCCTGAAGAACAAGCGGTGCTCGCGAAAAGGCTGTCTCTTACGAGCATAAGCCCAGGCGCGGAACTGCAAATGCCATCGCATTGGTCCTTATGGTGCTACGCGACTGCTGAGAGCGTGAGTTCGCAGAGACTGGCCTACTTGCGGCTGTTGGCCGTGCGTGAGGTATTGATCAAGCAAGGAATTTCTGCTGACACTATCGACATTCAAATTCGCCCTGCTGACGCTTCGGACATAACGCCTGATGAAACACTTATTCTGGTATCACACACTAAGGCTACAAAGACCGCTGACTTCCCCCCCTTTCCCAGAGGTATAAACCATGGCAGCCCGTGAGATCGAAGAACAAAGTTATTGGCCTGGTTATGTCGACGCCATCATCAACGTTGTGCTCAACATACTTTTTATGGTGGCACTGTTCACTTTAGCGTTGTCTACGGTCGATTTCAGTCCTCCCAAAGTAGTTCAGAGCAAGCCTGACACTGCGCCCGCACGACAAGGCGCACAGCCAGAAAAAGCGGTGGAGGAACTCGCACAACAGGCGCCCCAGCAATTTGTCATTTCTGCACGGCCCTACAAATCGCAACTATCCAACCCGGCGGATGCGATTGATCTGACTGGTTCGGTAGCCACCAAACTCGTGACCTGGAACACTCGCAAGCTGGAAGAGGGTGGCCAATTGGTAACCGTAACTTTTGACGAAAGAGTTGCCGAAATACCGGTCCCGCAGGGG
>CAIYZI010000697.1 GCA_903930665.1 uncultured beta proteobacterium | reverse complement strand
GGATGGCTCTTTGTCTTTGTTGCAAAGCTTTAATGTCAGCCTCGCGCCGAAGATAGGGAATGTCTGGATGGCGAGAAACGATGCCAGAGGCGGAACAGGGGGCGTCAAGCAAAATCTTGTCAAACAGTTTCTTATCCCACCAAGCTGCCTTAGATGCATCGCCCCTCACAATATTCACCCTTTCAGAGTGAAGACGTAGACGATCTAAATTTCCGCCAATCTTTCCTAGGCGCTGTCCATCCAACTCCAAAGCGACCATCTCGCAATCAGCGAGCTCCAATAAATGAGCTGTTTTTCCACCAGGCGCGGCGCAAGCATCTAATACGCGCTCACCAGGTTGAGGGTTGAGTAGTATTGCCGCCAACTGAGCACCTGAGTCTTGAACTGATACAGCACCACTATAAAAACTTGGCAACTCCGAAACAGGTACAGCCTCTGGCAATAACAACGTAGAATTTAAACGTATACCTGCAAGCTCATTCATTGAGATGGATTGAATGCCAGATTGGGTCAACAGATCTTGATATTGCTCACGCGTATATTGACGTTGGTTGACACGCAAAATCAACGGCGCACGCTGGGCTTGTTGCACGACCAAAGCCTGCCAAACCTTAGGGTAATTTCGCTTTAAGCTAGCTCTCCACCAAGGAGGGAAAAACATAGGAATAGGGTCGGGGGGATAACTTTTTTCACCCTCGGGCGGTTGAAGCAAAAGACCAATCTTACGCATAACTGCGTTAACCATGCCCTTTGCATACATTGTTGGCTCATATTCATTACAAGCTTTAACCGCTTGATCAACAATCGTGTGAGTGGCATAACCCTTGCCGTCAGTATTGCCATTCAAAAATAAGGCAATCGCTACGGCAAGCAAATGATCCACTTCAGGCGAAGGTGCCTTGGGGATGAATTCTGCAATCAACTCGTGGGAACGAACCCACTTACGCAAAGCATCAAAGGTCAGACTTTGGACAATAGGGCGCTCATGGGCATCAAGCTGATCTAAAACCTCGGTAAGAGAGTGTCCCCCCATAACCTCGCTGATTGCTTGTGCAGCAATCGTAATTGCCTCAGAAAGAGGGAGGCTGCGGGGTGTTTTTTGATTAATCAACTGAAGCCTTTTGGAAGCATATATTTTTCTCTTCTACACCAAGCGTTCTTAAGCAAGCGCTTGCTGTCATTTTTTTACCGCCCGGCTTTTGCATCTCAAGGATTTCAATAACGCCCTGTCCACACTGAATGTAAGCACCGGCATTAGTCAACCCGAGAACCTCGCCCACCTTACCAATCTTGGTGCAATCGCCCACACTAGGAATGCGGGAGTTCCAAAATTTAACCTGTGCCCCCTCTATGCCACTCATTGCACCAGGGAAGGGATTAAAGGCGCGAATGCGAAAATCAATTTCATTAGCACTCAACTGCCAATCTATCTCCGCCTCACTCTTTAAAATCTTCTGCGCGTACGTAACACCATCTGTTGACTGTGGCATCTTAGCAATGCCTCCATCTCGCTCTAATACCTCTAAAGTATCAACAATTAAATCGGCGCCCAAGCCAGCAAGTCGATCATGGAGGGGTGCGCTAGTTTCGTCAGGAGTAATAGTGATTTCCTGCACGAGCACTGTATCGCCGGTATCCAAGCCTGCATCCATTTTCATAATACTGACACCAGTGCTGCCGTCGCCAGCCTCTATGGATCGCTGTATTGGGGCTGCGCCGCGCCAGCGTGGCAATAAGGACGCATGAATATTGAAGCATCCGTAACGACCATCACTCTCAGCAATATCTAGAACATCTTGCGGAAGAATCAAACCATACGCCACGACAACCATCACATCAAATTTGGTTATGCAAAGACGCTGATAAGCCCCTTCAGCCTCTAAACGCTTTTCAGGATCAATTGCATTGCGCCTTAGGGTCGATGGCTGCAGGATGGGGATATTTTTTTCTAATGCGAATTCTTTAACGGGACTAGCTTGAAGATGCATACCTCTTCCAGCACGACGATCTGGCTGAGTCATTGCTAGAACAATTTCATGGCCAGCAGCATGTATTGCGCGCATTGCTTGCGCAGCAAATTCTGGGGTTCCAGCAAAGATCACTCTCATTGGAGGCGCTTAGCGCTGACCTACCAACTCTTTGGCGCGCTTTTTCATTTTTAACGAGATGCGATTACGCTTAAGGATAGAAAGGTATTCCACAAACACCTTGCCTAACAGGTGATCCATCTCGTGCTGCAAGCACACTGATAACAACCCATCGGCATCTATCTCGAATGGGTTGCCATTTAAATCCAAAGCTTTCACACGAACCGATGCCGCTCTTTCAACATCATCATAGAAATCTGGAACTGAAAGACAGCCTTCTCGCCAGGATTTTTTCTCGGGACTTGCCCATAACACTTCGGGATTAATAAATACCATTAATTCATTCTGCTCATCCGAGACATCTATGACGATGATTCGCTCATGGATATCCACTTGTGTTGCCGCCAAACCAACGCCTGGGGCCTCGTACATCGTCTCAGCCATATTCGCAACGATTTTTTGAATGCGGGCATCCACCTTCTCCACAGGTTTAGCAACCTTGTGAAGTCTGGGGTCTGGGTAACAAAGGACTGGTAATAAAGCCATGTAGGAATTATCTAACAGACTAATCAGACTGTCCTGATTGTTGAAATTTTTCTTAAGCTCAAAATTAATCAATGACCCCCGCCCAAGCCCCCAGACAAGCCCAACACATCCATCGCCTTGATCCAAATTACCCCGCCAGGCTCAATGATCTATATGACCCTCCAGAAATACTCTATATATATGGCAATATCGAGCTACTCAAGCGCCCGATGATTGCTGTTGTAGGGTCGCGCATTGCAAGTCCTCGAGGCATGAGTAATGCCGCCCTTTTCGCTCGAGGGCTTTCTGAGGCAGGGGTATTGGTGTTATCTGGGCTAGCTAGAGGCATTGATGGGGTAGCACACCGAACCTGCCTTGAGCCAGGGGCTAATTGGACAACTATTGCCGTTTGTGGCACCGGGGTAGACGTGGTTTATCCCAGAGAACACAAAGACCTCGCTCATCAAATTGGCTCCCAAGGGCTAATACTCTCAGAATTCCCCCCTGGAACAGGGCCTAAAGCGTTTCACTTTCCCAAGCGCAACCGCTTAATTGCAGCCCTTTCATTAGGGGTGGTAGTCATAGAAGCAGCCGACAAATCAGGTTCACTCATTACCGCAAGGCTCGCCACAGACCTTGGAAGAGAGGTATTTGCATTGCCCGGACCTATTCATGATCCACTCTATGAAGGGTGTCATCGCCTCATTCAGGAAGGGGCAAAACTAGTTTGTCATCCAAAAGAGGTTTTAGATGAGCTTGTAATCCCCACAAAAACCTTGTTTAAAGCCTCAGAATGAAGATTTTTCACTTAAAAAGTGTGGAAATACTCTCTTTTTATGGGACCCATTAACCCCTTAAGATCACTGAATTTGGACTTTTGGCAATTTATCGGTTAATAATAAAAAAGGGTGATTATTCGACCAAACCCCCAGTTTGGTTTAAATTGGTCGTCATTTTCCCCATTAAAAAATATATTTTCTGGCTCAAATTTAGGCAAACTCGTGGCTAAAGCACCTTCTAAAAGCAGTTCAAAAATCCAAACCGTGGATCACCCTAAGGCGCTCATCATTGCGGAGAAACCTTCGGTTGCCAATGACATTGCCAAAGCCCTGGGTGGCTTTACCAAACATGAAGACTATTTTGAAAGTGACAATTTTGTTATTTCCTCAGCGGTTGGCCACCTCCTAGAGATTGCCGCACCAGAAGAATATGAAGTTAAACGCGGTAAATGGTCTTTTGCAAATCTACCCGTAGTACCCCCTTACTTTGATTTGCGCCCAATCGCCAAAACTGAATCGCGCCTTAAGGTATTGCAAAAGCTGATTAAGCGAAAAGATATCACCGCCTTAATTAACGCGTGTGACGCGGGGCGCGAAGGAGAGCTAATTTTCAGGTTAATTGCTCAACATGCAAAAGCACCACAGTCAATTCAGCGACTTTGGTTGCAGTCTATGACGCCTAATGCCATTCGTGAAGGATTTGCTTCGTTACGCTCCGATGATGAAATGAAGCCACTTGCTGATGCCGCACGTTGCCGCTCTGAAGCCGACTGGCTTGTAGGCATCAATGGCACGCGAGCCATGACTGCATTTAATAGCAAGAGTGGAGGCTTCTTTCTCACTACCGTTGGTCGAGTCCAGACTCCAACACTCTCAATCGTTGTAGAGCGCGAAGAACTTATTCGTAAATTTCTCTCCAAAGATTATTGGGAGGTGAAGGCTGAATTTATTGCTGCTGCCGGAATTTATGAAGGCCGTTGGTTTGATCCTAAGTTTAAAAAAGATGTAGCAGAGCCAGATGCTCGCGAAAATCGTTTGTGGAGCGAGGCAGCGGCACAAAGTATCGTAGCAGCCTGCCGCGATAAGAAGGCAACAGTTACCGAAGAAGCGAAGCCAGCAACCCAGCTAGCGCCTCAGTTATTTGACTTAACCAGCTTGCAACGCGAAGCTAACGCACGCTTTGGGTTTTCTGCAAAAAATACTTTAGGCTTGGCGCAAGCTTTATATGAGCGCCATAAGGTACTGACCTACCCCCGTACTGATGCCCGAGCACTGCCGGAAGATTATTTAGATACCGTCAAACAAACTCTTGAAAACCTTGCTGAATATTCACAAGATTTTCGCCCATTTGCGAAACAGATTTTGCAAGGCGACCCCAAGGATCCAAAAAATAAAGCGGGTTATGGTTGGGTGAGGCCGAATAAAAGGATTTTTGATAACTCAAAGATCTCAGATCACTTTGCCATTATTCCTACATTAGAGGCGCCTAAAACTTTAAGCGAACCCGAGTTAAAGTTATATGACTTAGTCGTGCGTCGCTTTTTAGCAGTCTTCTATCCAGCAGCCGAATTCCGCGTTACTACACGTGTTACAGAAGCTTCTGGTCACCACTTTAAGACAGAGGGTCGTGTTCTCGTTAACCCAGGCTGGCTAACTATTTATGGCAAATCCAACCAAGCTGATGATGAGCTTGTAGCGGTACAAGATGGTGAGAGCGTTCAAACCGAATCCATCGCCGCTATTCCACTGAAAACAAAGCCGCCAGCACGCTATACAGAAGCAACTCTTCTCTCGGCGATGGAAGGAGCTGGTAAGTGGGTTGATGATGATGAGATGCGCGAGGCAATGGCCGAAAAAGGTTTGGGCACTCCGGCAACTCGCGCAGCGATCATCGAAGGTTTGTTGGCAGAAAAATATATGGTGCGCGAAGCACGCGAGTTAATTCCTACCGCCAAAGCCTTTCAGCTGATGACCCTGCTAAGAGGTTTAGATGTTGAGGAATTAACTAGGCCAGATCTCACTGGTAGCTGGGAAAATAAGTTGTCGCTGATTGAGCAGGGCAAGATGAATCGCGATACTTTTATGCAAGAAATTGCACAAATGACACAGCGCATTGTTAAGCGTGCAAAAGAATATGACAGCGATACGATTCCTGGTGACTACGCAACAATGTCAACCCCTTGTCCCCATTGCAAGGGGCCGGTAAAAGAAAACTATCGTCGCTTTGCTTGCGAAAAGTGTGGTTTCACAATTAGCAAAACTCCGGGTGGGCGCGCTTTTGAATACCCAGAAGTAGAGGAGTTGTTACGCGAAAAAACCATTGGGCCCTTGCAAGGATTTCGCAGCAAAATGGGTCGACCATTTGCTGCAATCATCAAACTTAGCGAGATTCCAGAAGACGATAAGGACTATCCCAACGCAGGTTTTAAGCTCGAGTTTGATTTTGGTAATTCACAAGAAGATGAGTCAGAGGCTATCGATTTCACTGGCCGCCAAGCGCTAGGTGTTTGTCCAAAATGTTCTGGGGCTATATATGAAGATGGTATGCGCTATGTATGTGAAAACAACACTGGCCCAAATAAATCGTGCGACTTCAAAACGGGTAAAGTTGTTCTACAACAAGAGATTTCAGTTGAGCAAGTACAAAAGTTATTGAAAGAAGGTAAAACCGACCTTTTAACCAGCTTCAAATCTAACCGAACTGGTCGCGGATTTAAAGCCTACCTTGCCTTAGGTGCAGATGGAAAAATTGGCTTCGAATTTGAAGCTAAGGCTCCCAAAGGCGAGGGCGTGGCAGCCAAGGCTCCTGCGAAAAAACGCGCAGGTGCAAGTGCGGCTACCAAGTCCGCTGTAAAACCTAAGCGCGCAAGTAAGGCGAAGTCGTCACCTAGTACTTGAGCGGCTATAAGCTTTGCCGCCAGAGCCGACCAAAGCACCCCTCTTGACCCCAGCGCAGTCGCAAGATATACGCCTGGGCGTTGGGTGAGCGCGCCAATAATTGGCAAACGATCACCAGCAACACAACGCACCCCAACAAAAGCACCCCTCTTTTGCAGTGCGTTGGCATCGCCTTGTGAGTAATTTACCAAGCCTTTGGCTTGCTCGCGATTAAAGTCATTGCTACTCTCGCGAATCTCAAGATCATCCTCGCCCTCATCAAAACTTGATCCCACCATCCATCGATAGCTACCATCATCTTGCCACTCTGCAGGCAAACAATATCCATCACCTGAAATCGCTGTTTTAGGTAAATACTTAGCCCAGGGATTATTCTCTGCAACAGAAAAGATGTTTAATTGTCCGCGTACGGGCTTAAGGGGTAAGCGAATATCCATCCCACTCATTAAGCTTTTGCTTCCCATTGCAGCAGCGATCACAATCTTTTGGGCAGTAATAATGCATAAGCCTTGATCATTAAAAATCTTCCATTGATCACCATCACGTTCGAAATAATTAATGTGAGTTTGAAATAAAGTAGTGAGATTTTGATGGGGCTTGAGTAATTCATTGGTAGATTGAGCAAGGTTAAGTGAAGCGCCTCTTGGCAACCAAATACCATTTTGCTTAACCCCACAAATTTTTTCAGCTTCATTGGCATCCAACACTTTAGCCATTTTTTGATCAAGCTCAAGTGAAAGCAAATGTTTTTCTAGTTCTTTACGATCAAAGGCTTTATCTTTTTTACTCGGCTGAAAAATACCGTGTGCATTCCAAACCTTACCCCAGCGGGCTTCTGCTAATAAAAAAGCAATGCGCGTTAAACGCAATAATCGAGGGGAGCCTCTACCAACGTGGGGGTGGGCAATAGCATAAGCATGGCTTGAGCATGCGCTTGCAGGAGCGGGGGCAGCATCAACGATGCAAACATTGCAACCGCGTGAGAGCAGCTCATTTGTAATGGTTGCACCAGCAATGCCCGCCCCAATCACCACTATTTCATGGTGTTGGGG
>CAIYZI010000696.1 GCA_903930665.1 uncultured beta proteobacterium | reverse complement strand
CTCTGATACCGATACGGAACCAAGACAGACATCACTACCTGCCGCCGTTAAACCCGGGGCATACATCGTTGGTACAGAGTAAACCTTAGCGGTGGTTGTTCCAGGGTTGCTTGTATTGACATTCCCATATCCACCAGTGACATTAGTAGAGTTCTGCTGAGTACCAATATTGCTACCTAATAAATTGGATTGACCGCCACCAACTGAAGTATTAGCGGCTCCAGATCCAGAAGAGTTGACGTCATTAGACGTCTGGCCAAATGCAGAAGTGATGAATAGTGCTGATAAAAACACGATAAGTAAACGAATGAATATCTCCAATTTTTGAGCGCAACTTGCACCCATAGAGTGGCCATAAGATGGTCACTTTGAACTACATCAATAAATAAGGATGACTGCGACAGCAACCTATAAACAATAGGTACATGAAAAAGTTCATGTATTGCTGTTGCTAAAAAATCTGAATGAAGCCCACGAAGAATCTCTTACCAATGAATCCATCATTAGCAGTAGTCATTTGGAAAACTTGTTCTGGGGTGGGTATAACCTACTCTAATTCGCTAGAGAGGACGACCGTTACGTAGGATTGAAGAAATCGAGTGCTGTAACAGTTATCAGCCTTGATCTTGGCGTATTCTGCTCCTTAAACCCAGAAATGAATAGCATTAATTTAGTATGGGCTTAAAAAGTGCCATTCAATGCCCTAATGAAGGTTTCCACATCACGGAGTCAAGTTATCTGTCAATTTTTTCCTATAGACTTAATGCCTTATGAGTCATTTGATTAATCGCTGTCCATGGTGTGAAGGTTTTGATCTGTATCGCGAATATCACGATACAGAATGGGGCGTGCCAATGCATGATGATCTAGCCTTATTTGAACTTCTGATACTAGAAGGTGCGCAAGCTGGTCTTTCATGGTCAACGGTTCTTAAAAAACGTGAAACCTATAGATTGGCTTTTGATCAATTTAATCCAGAAGTAATTGCCAAATACGACACCAAAAAAATTACTGAACTTTTAGCCAATCCTGGAATTATTCGTAATCGCTTAAAGGTTGCCGCTACTATCGCCAATGCTAAAGCCTATCTAGCATTGCAAAAGGATGGCATATCTTTTGACTCATTTCTTTGGAGTTTTGTTGAAAATAAACCCATACAAAATCGGCGCCACTCATTAAGTGAAGTTCCAGTAAAAACTCCTAAATCCGAAGCAATGAGCAAAGCTTTGCTAAAAGCAGGATTTAAGTTTGTAGGCCCTACAATTTGTTATGCATTTATGCAAGCTAGCGGAATGGTAAATGACCACCTGGTTAGCTGCTACCGACATGATGAAGTAAGACGCATTAAAACGAGATCAATATGAATAGCGCCCATTGCAACGTTGACCAAAGTTCTGTTTGCGCTGAAATTTTTCACTCGAATTCATCAAAAGCATCCAATCTTCGGTTAGATTAGATCCATCAAAACCCTTTAAACATCATTTCAATCCCATGAATCTTCCAGCACATCAACTAACAATGACCGTCTTAATGACGCCAGATAAGACTAATTTTTTTGGGAATGTTCATGGCGGAGATGTCTTGAAGCTACTTGATCAAGTCGCCTACGCTTGTGCCAGTCGCTATGCAGGGCATCATGTAGTTACCCTAAGTGTTGACCAAGTCACTTTTAAGCAACCTATTCATGTGGGGGAGCTACTGACATTTTTGGCATCTGTAAATTACACAGGAACTTCATCGATTGAAGTAGGGATAAAAGTTATTTCAGAAAATATTCTGTCAAGGGTAGTCAGACATGTAAATAGCTGCTTCTTGACCATGGTTGCAATGGACGCAGACCGTAAGCCTACTGCTGTACCAAAATTCAATCCTATTACTCCTGATGAAACCAGAAGATATGAGGCGGCCATTCTAAGAAGAGAGATGAGAAAAGAGTTAGAGGAAAGATTTAACAAAATTCGTCTATCAAAAACTTAAGGTGAAAACGGAGAATTGATATAACTGGTAGTTATTTCGGTCTATCCAGCTTGAATAATTGCTCCTCTCCAATAGAAAAATAATCTCCTGCCCCACCGCCTCTTAGTATATGACCCACTTCAGCGGTTTGATAGATACCATCTTTCAAGCAACTCTGGTCAATATGTATCTGAATAACCTCCCCCAAGACCAACCAACTCTTAACCTTAGCCCCAGAAACACTTTTGAGCTGAATGATTTCAGTGCATTTACATTCAAAAGCCACTTTTGCTTCAAGCACCCTATGCGGATTAACCAAGGTAGACTTTGCCCGAGAAAGGCCGGCCACTTCAAACTCGCTAACCTCTGGTGGGCATGCAATACAGGATTGGTTCATTGCCCCAACTAAGTCTTTAGTAACCAAATTCCAAACGAATTCACCCGTATCTTCTATGTTTTTTATTGTGTCCTTGTACCCGATACTAGAAAAACCAATAATTGGAGGCACATAATTAAAAGCATTAAAAAAACTGTAAGGAGCTAGGTTGTCAACGCCCGAACTACTTTTTGTAGAAATCCAGCCAATAGGGCGAGGTCCAACGATTGAATTAAATGGGTCGTGAGGCAGTCCATGACCACTGGAAGGTTGATACGAGTAGTATTTATTCAAGATTTAACTCTTTGATCAATTTTCAATCAATTGCTAATAAGAGTTTTGGTTGAAAAGCCATGGCTCTTGTTTTGCACATTTTATTTCATAGCTTTCAATATATTCTTTTATTTTTAATATGAGAGCAATATTATTAAGCTAGAGTAGGAAAGGTTAAATCATCAGCCGAACATTTTGGTAATTACACCCTTCTGGGGATGATTACTTAACCGGTGTAGTTTCTGTCATGATTGATACATAAGGCAATGCCGCTCAACACTAGGCAAGAATGCTCTTTCT
>CAIYZI010000695.1 GCA_903930665.1 uncultured beta proteobacterium | reverse complement strand
GACGCCTACTAAGTCATCTGTAAAGAAGGTCACCACAAAAGTCACCACTAAAACAAGCGATGTGGGTACCCCCTTATCGGTAGTGATTCGCAGGCGCATTGAGGCAAAAAAAGCGCGCTTTCATGCCAATGACAATATTTCTGCTTTTATTCAGCCCGGTGAATTAGATGGTTTGGTCGATGAAGTAGCGCAAAAGATGCAAGCGGTTTTAGAAAGCTTGGTCATTGACACAAAAAGTGATCACAACACCCAAAACACGAGTCGCCGTGTGGCAAAAATGTTTGTCAAAGAAGTCTTTAATGGCCGCTATGTCGAGCAGCCTGTTTTGACCAAGTTCCCTAATGTGAGTCGTTTAAATGAGTTGATGATTATTGGCCCGATTACGGTTCGCAGTGCTTGTTCACATCACCTGTGCCCCATTATGGGCCGCATTTGGATTGGGGTGTTACCCAGTAAAGAGTCTGCACTCATTGGCTTATCAAAGTATTCACGCTTAACCGAATGGGTGATGTGCCGTCCGCAAATCCAGGAGGAAGCGGTAGTCGAGTTGGCTGATATGCTCGAGAAAAAAATTAAGCCCATTGGCGTAGCGATTGTCATGGACGCCGATCACTTTTGTATGCAGTGGCGCGGTGTCAAAGATCGTGACTCGAAGATGGTCAATAGCGTGATGCGAGGAGCCTTTCTCAAAGACCCAAATTTGCGCCGAGAATTTTTATCCCTGCTGGAAAAACGCTAATCAATATGTGGAGAAATTGTAGTTTTTGGCTGTGCTGTGCTGCGTGTGCCATGGCTTTGTTTGCCTGCACCACTTATCCTTTAGTCAATGAGGATCCTGCCAAGAATACGCCAGCGATCTATCAGCGCGATATCCTGAATTGCAATCGGGCGTATCCGGAAAATTCATCAGGGACGTTTATTAAACAGCGCATTGGCTGTATGAATCTAAATGGCTGGCATTAGTATTTACTAAAAGCAGCTGAGCGTGAATTTAAAATGCTTGAGAACAATTCTCAACAATTACGATATACAAATCAATGAGTTAGCTCTCTATTGCGGGCTCCTTTTTTTGTGTTCTATGATGTGCTCTGTTCTACATCGTCTTCTATTTCAAACCCTGGAGTTCATATGAAAACAAGTCGTCGCCAATTTATGATTTTGTCTGCTGCTGGTGCCTGTACATTAGCCTTAAATAGCAAAGTTCAAGCTCAAGCAATGGTTTCGCCTACAGATCCTCAAGCAGTTGCATTGGGTTATGTTGCCGATGCCGCTAAAGTAGACAAAGCGAAATATCCTAAGTTTGTAGCAGGTTCACATTGTGGTAGCTGCGCACTGTATCAAGGTGCTGCTAGTTCTGCTGCGGGTGGCTGCGCCTTGTTTGCAGGCAAGCAAGTTGCCAACGCTGGTTGGTGTTCTGCTTACGCTAAGAAGGCTTAATTACTCGCTTTATTCATAAGAGCGCAGTGCCAATTCCCTCTTTCATAAGAAGGAATCAAAAAAAGTCACCCTCGGGTGACTTTTTCATTTTAGGGTGAGATAACTTATTTGACTTTACCAGCCGCAATCGATGCCTTGCAGTCGCTAATGCCATAGTTATGGTACTTGCCGATATTTTCTTTGCGTAAAGATTGTGCACACTCAGTAACCGAATTGCGTAGATGGATTTTAGGGGTGTTGGCCATATTCTTTTCCAGTGATGTTGGTTTTTCATAACTGCATTTGAAGACTGCTCAGATTAGTATAGCGATGAACTGATTACCTGAAAAGGTCTTGCGATCTAGCCCCTCGATTCCATTACTATAGGGGTAATTTTTCTAATAAAGCCCTTGTGAAAATTCGAACCCATCGTATCAATGCGCTGTTTAATCTTGCTGGGGGTGCAAGCGCGGGATGTATGGTGTTGTTCTTGCCCTATTTACTCAATCGGGTATTAAGTCAGGCGGACTATGCCATTTGGGTATTGGGTTTCCAGGTGGCGATCTATGTACCGATGTTTGGCCTGGGCATTCAGCAGTTACTCAATCGCGCCATTGCGCACCACCTCGCGCGGGGTGAGCATGAACACTTACATCGCAACCTCGCCTCCAGTCTGTTCATTCTCATTGTCTTGGTTGGCGCTGCCTTACTATTTGTGTTTGGGAGCGCCCCCTTTGTGGCGCGCATTACTGATGCCCAGGGCGCCTCCAATCTAATGATTGAGCGAGTTTGGCTCAAAGTGGGTGGGGCTGCTAGCTTGGGTTTATTTTCCTTGTTTTTCTTTGGTTGCTTTGGTGGCCAACAGCGCTATGAGTGGGAAAATATTTATAAGGCAATTATTTCTGTTGGCTTTATTGCACTGATCATCTGTACTTTGGGCTTTGGGTTGACGATCACGCCCACGCTCTTGGCTAGTTTATATATCGTCTCAATTGGCTGCGGGCTACTCTTTTTAATCTGGCGCTATGCCATGCAAAGGGAGTTGCGAGTTCTTTGTCTCAAAGATTGGCATATGCCTACCGTCAAGTCCTATTTGCGTGGAATGTACGGTTTAAGTGTGTGGCAAATTGGGGTGTTAATGCTCTCCGGGTTCGATTTGTGGATTGTGGCGAAAGTCGATTTTGCTGCAGTACCAGGTTATTCGATTGCCCTATCCTTTTTGGTGTTTGTCAGTGGCACAGTAGCCGCCTTGGTGGGGCCGTGCCTGCCTCGCTTTGCTGCAGAGCTCGGTAAACCCGACTATGGTTCATTTAAACCCCTTTTTCTATCTTTTCAGTCTCGCGTCATTTTGCTAGTGAGTGGTTTGTTTATCACCTTATTTTTTTGCCCATCGGCTCTCTGGATTTTCTTATTAAAAAATTCAGCGCCTAGCTTTACACTAGTGTTTCCGATTTTGCTTTTCGCTACTTGCTTGCGTCTAATAACACTGTTGTACTCGATTGCGGTCATTGCAGCCAATGCTCAGCATCAAATAGTGCTATCTCCACTCGTTGAGGGCGTGGTCAATTTAATTAGTAGTGTGGTTTTAGCGTATTGCTTAGGGCCTATTGGCGTAGCGATTGGTACCTTGCTGGGGTCGCTAGCCTCGGTATTATTTACTGCGCTACGTAATATTGAGCTAACAGCTCAGGCGGTTCCTTTAAGAGCGCTCAATCTACTCAATCCGTGGAGGCAGTAAATGTATTGGACCGGTATAGTGTGAGGTAAATGCACTCATCTATACCGTGGTGCTTATAAATTCTTTATGCTTATTTTACTGATCTCCTTTATTGCCAGTACCCTGATGGGAATGCTCACTTTGCGATACCAGCATTTACATGGTCGGTATTCGGGGGATCACGATCTATCCGGTGTACAAAAATTTCATGTGCACATTGCCCCACGCATTGGCGGTATAGCGGTCATCATCGGAATTTTTTTTGGTTTGTCCTCACGCTACTGGGTAGACCAATCCGTCTGGCATTTAGCAATGTTGGTACTGCTCTCGGCCCTGCCGGCATTTAGTGCGGGTTTAATTGAAGATCTAACCAAAAAGGTGAGTGTGCGTATGCGCTTGTGCGCCACCTTACTCTCAGCAGGTTTAGCGGGCTATTTATTAAACGCTTGGATTGTCAATGTGCAAATCATTGGTCTTGATTATTTGCTCAGCATTGGCTGGGTGGCAGTACTCTTTACTTGCTTTGGTGTTGCAGGATTAAGCAATGCATTTAATTTAATTGATGGATATAACGGTTTAGTGAGCGGTGTGGGTGTCATTATCTTGTTAGCAATTGGCTACGTAGGCTTTGAAGTGCACGATTTTTTAATTATGGCCTGCAGTTTTGCTGGTATTGGGGCGCTCGCCGGATTTTTGCTTTGGAACTATCCGCGCGGACTACTTTTTTTGGGGGATGGCGGCGCATATCTGCTTGGATTTTGGATTGCCGAACTTTCTATTCTGTTGGTAACTCGCAATCCGCAAGTCTCTAAATGGTTTCCGGTGCTAGTGTGTTTTTACCCAATTTTTGAAACGCTCTTTACGATTTATCGGCGGGTGGTGTTGAAAAAAACCAATGCCGGTCAGCCCGATGCCGTGCATTTACATCAAATTATTTTTCGCCGCCTGGTGCGCTGGTCGGTGGGTACGAGCAATGCAGTTTTAATAACGCAGCGTAATTCCCTTACCTCTTTGTATCTTTGGGTCTTATGTGCCTTGGCCGTCGCGCCAGCAGTGCTTTTTTGGCGAAACCATTGGATCCTTAAATGCTTTGTGGTGCTTTTTGCGCTCACCTATATTTGGCTTTATCGTTCCTTGGTGAAATTCAAGATGCCAAAATGGTTTGTCTTGAGAAATCGCTAACCCATGCAAAGTACGGTATTGACAACTGCTGATGCTCAATGCGGCTCGATGGTAGACATCCTCTTATGCACTTTTAATGGCGCAGCATTTTTACCGGCCCAACTCGATTCGATTGAAAAACAAACCCATCGCCATTGGAGCCTATTTGTCTCAGATGATGGCTCAACAGATGGGACACTGTCTTTAATTGAGAATTTTGCTCAGCGCGTGGGTTCTGAACGGGTGCACGTTTTTGCTGGTCCGAAATGCGGTTTTGCAAAAAACTTTATGTCCTTGATTGAGCGGCCGCAAATTGATGCGCCTTATATTGCGTTTGCTGATCAAGATGATGTGTGGCTACCTGAAAAATTAGAGCGCGCAATTCATATCTTAGAGCAGCAGGGCGAAGGCCCAGCCCTATATGCTGGGCGGACACGCTATATTGATGCCCATGATCGCGTCTTGGGGGAGTCAACTCTATTTGTCAAGCAGCCCAGTTTTGCCAATGCCTTAGTACAAAGCATTGGTGGAGGCAACACCATGATGATCAATCGCCATGTCATCAATCGCATGCGCAGTGCGGCTCAGCGGCTCGATATTTACTCCCATGACTGGTGGCTTTATTTGTTCGTCAGCGCGCTGGGCGGCTTTGTTTTTTATGATTCAAAGCCTTTAGTACTCTACCGTCAGCATGGCAGTAACGTGGTAGGCATGAATACGACTTGGTCACAAAAATGGCGGCGTATTCAAATGCTTTGGGCGGGTGATTTTGCTCATTGGAATGAATGTAACATTGCCGCCTTAGCGTATTTTCGTCCGCAAATGAGTCCGGGGATTGGGAAGATATTCGATTGTTTTGTGCGTGCGCGCAAGCAAAGTTTCTTCATGCGTATTGCTAATATGTATGCAGCTGGAGTCTACCGCCAAACCACTTTAGGTAATGTTGGTTTATGGTTTGCCATTCTCACAAATAAGATCTAGTCAGCCATGTCCGTTGCCGCCATCGTTGTCACCTATATCCCTAAAGAGGAACTGCTCGCGCGCGTTTTGCAAAGTGTTACCCAGCAAGTCGATCAAATCTATGTCGTCGATAACACTCCCAGTATGGCTTTCAGCGATGCATCGCTTGCGTGGTTTAGCGATACCTGGTTAGGTAGCATGAGCCCGCATATTCAATACCTTGCTTTGGGAAAAAATGAAGGCATTGCGATTGCTCAAAATACAGGGATTGAGCATGCTCTGGCTGCTGGTTACCAAGAACTTGTTTTTTTTGATCAAGATAGCGCACCCCCTAGTAATTTAGTCAGTGGTTTATTAGACGCGCGACAAACTATAGAGGCCGATGGCGTTCGGGTGGGCACCATTGGGCCGATGATTTTTGATGCCAAATCACAGCTTTTCACACCCCTTATTCGCGCTGGGTTTATTTGGGTTGGCGGGGTGAAATATGTTCCCCAATATGCACAGCCAGAAGAAGTTGAAGTGATTATTTCATCGGGTAGTTTGATTGCTGCGAGCGTCTTAAATCAGGTGGGCCCAATGCTAGGACCGCTCTTTATTGATTGGGTCGATGTCGAGTG
>CAIYZI010000694.1 GCA_903930665.1 uncultured beta proteobacterium | reverse complement strand
TTCTCAGGCTTTGTACGCTTGTTTTTTGAAGTTGTATAGAAGTGACCAGTACCAGCTGATGACTCTAACTTGATTTTTTCTCTACCGCCTTTAGCCATTTGTGCGCTCCTTAAATTTCGCCACGTGCACGCAGATCAGTCAAAACAGCATCGATGCCGTTTTTGTCGATTACGCGCAAACCAGCGTTGGTCAAGCGCAAGCTGATCCAACGGTTTTCAGATTCAACCCAGAAACGACGGTTTTGCAGATTAGGCAAAAAGCGACGCTTCGTTTTATTGTTTGCATGGGAAACATTGTTGCCAACCATCGGCTTCTTCCCAGTGACTTGGCAAACTTTTGCCATGACGTGACTCCATAATTGCGAAAAAAGAAGATTGTATCAGGCAGAACCCAGTTTGATCTAGCCCTAAATCGCTTTAGTTTGGATGATTCATTCAATTTAAGCCTCTAAGGGTGCTAAAGCCCTTTATAAGTTAGCGAGTACTATGGTAATTAAGTAATTTATATAAGGCCTTTATCAGAAAATGAGAAAAAACCACTATTACTGATAATGAGGTGATCTAAAAGAGGAATATCCACCAATTCCAGTGCTTTTATGAGAATTTTCGTGAGTTCTTTATCGGCATCGCTTGGATCTGGGTTCCCGCTGGGGTGATTGTGAGCCACGATTAGGGCGCTAGCATTTCTAGAAATTGCCTCTTTGAGAATTTCGCGAGGATAGACCGCAGTTTGGGTGATAGACCCCCGAAATAGCTCTTGGCACTCAATCAGGCGACAGCAAGAATCAAGATGCAGGCAAACAAAAACCTCATGTGGAAGCCTGCCAAATTTAGCCTGTAAAAATTCCCTCACCTGCAATGGGGAGGATAAAACTGAGTTTTCGGTAAGTTCCTTCTCAAGGCTACGCTTTACCAATTCATAAGCTGCCTGGATTTGCGACCATTTAGCGAGGCCCATGCCATGTATGCGTATCAGGTCCTTGGGAGGGTAGTTTAAAAGGCGAGGCAGACCGCCGAACTGGTCTAGAAGTTCTTGAGCCAAGGTAATGGCAGATTTTCCTTTGACGCCAACCCTGAGAAAAATAGCCAGTAGCTCAGCATCGGCCAATGCCTTGGCTCCTAAGGTGAGGAGTTTTTCACGGGGCTGGTCTGCTTTTGCCCAGCTAGAAATTGGAGAATGCACACTAGGTGCGAGCCTAGATACAATTACCTCATGACTAAGCTTACTGTTTTGCCTAACTCCTATTTGACCCTCAACTATCGGCTCACCTTGCCCAATGGGGAGGATTACATTAATACCTTTATTGACAGGCCTGCTACCGTGCTTATGGGATCTGGACAATTTGCTCCTTGTTTTGAAGGGGTGTTGTTAGGACTTGGTGTTGGTGAGAAAAAAAGCGCATTGCTTCCTCCTGAGGAAAGTTTTGGTGAGCGCAAAGACGAGTTGGTGCAGTGGGTTTCTTTAGCAGCACTGAAAGAAGGGCGCGATGACGATGTGGAATTTAATCCTGGAGATGTCATTGAATTTAATGCCCCTGGTGGCGCCCAATACGCTGGCGTATTGCAATCCATTAATGAAGAGGGTGCCTGGTTTGATTTCAACCACCCCTTGGCTGGACGCTCTGTGACGTTTGAAGCAGAAATCGTCGCCATTCTTTAAGGGTGATTGAACTCTTAATACGACCTTAAAAAGATACATATGACCGATCAGGGCAACCCAGAAATTTTGATGGCTCAACCGCGCGGCTTTTGCGCTGGTGTGGATAGGGCTATCAATATTGTGAATGAGGCCCTCGCTCGTTTTGGCGCACCTATTTATGTCCGTCATGAAATTGTGCACAACGCATACGTTGTTAATGAATTGCGCAACAAGGGTGCGATATTTGTTGATGAGTTGCATGAAGTTCCTAAAGGCGGAATTGTGGTGTTTAGTGCGCATGGTGTTTCTCAAGAAGTGCGTAAGGATGCTCAAGACCGTGGGCTCCAGGTGTATGACGCTACCTGTCCTTTGGTGACAAAAGTACATCTTGAAGTGGTGAAGATGTGCAAAGAAGGCTTTACTGTTTTGATGATTGGGCATGTAGGTCATCCAGAAGTCGAAGGTACGATGGGTCAAGTTAAGGAAGGTGTTTTCTTAATTGAAAAAACCAGCGATGTTGAGGGTCTAACTTTTTTACCGGAAACCAAAATCGCTTTCGTAACCCAAACAACTCTCTCCGTGGATGAGACAAAAGAAATTGTTGATGCCTTAACTATGAGGTTTCCCAACATTGTTCAACCTCGTAAACAAGATATTTGTTATGCCACTCAAAACCGACAAGATGCAGTGAAGTTTATGGCGCCGCAAGTAGAGCTTGTTATTGTCGTGGGTAGCCAAGCAAGTTCAAACTCTAATCGCTTGCGTGAATTATCTGAAAAACTCGGTGTACCGTCCTACATGGTCGATGCACCCGAACAACTCAAGCCAGAATGGTTTGTCGGAAAAAAACGCATTGGCTTGACAGCCGGCGCATCCGCTCCTGAAAGCCTTGCGCAGTCGATTGTTGATCGTATTCAGGAGTTTGGCGTACGTCAGGTTCGTAATCTTCCAGGGGTTGTGGAAGATGTCACCTTTTCTTTGCCGAAAAACTTAGTAGACTAAGCTAGTGAGTCAACCTAGCAGATTAAGCAACTTGCTTTAAAAGTTCGCGCAAGATATTGCACATTTGACGAATTTCATCATCAGCAACATTTAAGGCTGGCATAAAGCGTAATAGGTTTGGCCTTGGTGAATTAATTAATAGGCCTTCAGGAGCACGATCACGCGCCAGATCTACTAATTTACCCCCAATATCTTTGCCTAAAATCAGGGCGCGCAATAAACCTTGGCCACGCTCGCCACCAAGATGAAATTCTTCTGAAAGGGAGAGGAGTTCTGAGCTCAATAACTCCCCTTTCTTTTTGACTGAATCTAAAAATCCAGGAGCCAAAAGTTGCTCAATAACGCTGATCCCCACGGCAGTCATGAGTGGGTTGCCGTTATAGGTTCCCCCTTGATCACCAGGCACAAAGCAAGCAATCGCATCAGTCGCCAATAAAGCTGCGAGCGGAACTCCACCACCAATACCTTTGCCTAAAGTCATGATGTCTGGTTCGATGCCATAGTGTTGGTAAGCAAACAAAGTACCAGTGCGACCACAGCCTGCTTGAACTTCATCCACAATCAAAAGAATATTATTTTCTTTAGTGAATTTACGCAGACTTTGCATGAATTCTGCAGTTACTGGAATAACGCCGCCTTCACCTTGAACAGGCTCAAGCATTACTGCAACAGTGTTCTTGGTAACCAGTTTTTTTACTGAATCTAAGTCGTTTAAATCTGCTTTAAAAAATCCAGGCACTTGAGGTGCAAACATCGTATCCCAGCCGGGCTTCCCGGAGGCACTCATGGTGGCTAATGTGCGACCATGGAAACTGTGGTCAAAAGTGATAATTTCAAAGGCGCCAGATTTATTGAGTTGACCCCATTTGCGTGCCAATTTGATAGCGCCCTCATTTGCTTCAGCACCGCTATTGGCAAAGAACACTTTATTAAAGCAACTGTTTGCAGTGAGTAAATTGGATAAACCAATCATGGGTTCGTTGTAGAACGCCGGACTAGGGTTAATCAGTTTTTTGGCTTGTGTATTGAGTGCTTCAATCATGCCAGGATTGCCATGACCTAAGCAGTTCACAGCCCAGCCCTGTAAAAAGTCTAAATAGCGCTTGCCATTGTTATCCGTCAGCCATGACCCTTTTCCTTCTACCATCACCAATTCAGGTCTTTGGGTGATGAACATGACTGAGTGAGCATCAATGGTTTGGGCTGGCTTATGCATTTGTTTATCTTGGGCTAATGGTGACTAAAGTAAGGTTTCTATTATCGTATTTTGTTTATGAAAGTGTTGCCGTTTTGGCTGTATCCGCAGCACTGGTAAATGAGTCTGCATAAAACTCTTCTTCAGGTAATTGGCACTTAGAGGAAAAATCCTGACGAGCGGAGTTGACCATGATGGGGGCACCACAGGCGTATACCTGAAAGCTTTCCATATTGGGATGGTCTACCATCACTGCTTGATGAACAAAGCCTGTACGACCCGTCCAAGCATCCTCAGGCAGGGCATTTGAAATGACGGGAATATAGGTAAAGTTGGGAATGTCTTGTTCCCAGGTTTTGCATAGACTCTCTAAATACAGGTCATTTGGGCGTCGTCCACCCCAGTAGAGGTGGATCGGTCTATCCATGTTTTTGGCGTGCATTTGCTCGATGATGGACTTGATCGGGGCAAAACCGGTACCGGCAGCAACGAAAATGATCGGTTTTGAAGAGTCCTCCCTGAGAAAGAAGCTCCCTAACGGACCTTCAAAGCGCAAGATATCTTTTTCTTTTAAAGCTGGTTCTTTAGTTCCAAATACCGCATCGGTAAAAAGGCCTCCAGGTAAGTGGCGTATATGAAGCTCGAGTGGACCTTCTTGTTCTGGGGCATTGGCAATCGAGTAGGCACGACGTTGCCCGTCTTTAAGAAGAAATTCAATATATTGACCAGCCAGGAATTGAAAACGTTCTGCGGCCGGCAATTGCAGTTTCAGAATAACCACATCGTCACTAGGTTTGATGATGGCATTAACTCGGCAAGGCACCTTCCGGATGACGATATCTCCTGCGCCTTGTACTTCGCGTGCTTCTATTAATAGGTCGCTTTGCGGCTGTGCACAACAAAACAGTAGCGCTCCCGCAGTTTTATCAGCCTGACTCATGGCATTTTCGCTATGCTGACCGTGGGTCACTTGACCTTCTAGAATCTTTCCTTTGCAGGATCCGCAGGCGCCGTTTTTGCATCCATAGGGCAGGTTGATGCCTTGGCGCAGAGCTGCCTCCAGGAGACTTTCATCTGGATTGACATGAAATTGTTTGCCGCTCGCTTTGAGCGTGACTTGATAAGACACTCTCACTCCTTTCAATAAATCGTTACGATGTGACTTATGCAATGTTTTGGTAAATCTCGAATTTTGATCATTGGCTGCGGTGACATTGGTCTTCGCGTGGCCAGACAGCTTTCAAAAAACTATAGAGTGTTTGCTCTTACTTCTCAGCAAAGTCGCTTTGCTGCACTGAGGGAGTCTGGGGCAACACCGATTTTGGGTAATCTGGATCAACCAGATACTTTGTGGCGCTTACACGGTTTGGCTCAAACCGTGATTCATTTAGCTCCGCCCCAAACTGTCGGTACTTGCGATCTTCGAACTCGCCACCTCTTGCGAATTTTATCTCAAGGACCCCATCGTGTTCGGCGACTCATTTATGTCAGCACTACAGGGGTATATGGGGATCATCAGGGCGCAAAGGTCAGTGAGGCGACCCCGGTTAACCCGCAGAGTGATCGAGCTAAAAGAAGGGTGGCTGCTGAGCAGTCATTGCGCTATTGGGCACTTACCCAGGGTGTCACGCTCACCATACTGCGTGTCCCAGGCATTTACGCCCTGGATCGATTACCAGTTGAGCGCTTGCAATCAAAAACGCCAGCCTTATTGCCCGCAGAAGATGCCTACTCAAACCACATTCAAAGCGATGATTTGGCGCGTTTAGTTTGCGCAGCGGTGTATCACGGTAAACCACAAAGGGTAATTAATGCTTGTGATGGCGGTGAAACCAAAATGGGGGACTACTTTGATCAAGTAGCTGACGCCTTTGGTATCGAGCGAGCTCCAAGAATGCCCGCAGCCCAGTTGCAGAAGATCGTTAGTCCGATGTTGTGGTCATTTATGCGGGAATCCAGGCGGGTAACCAATGACCGCCTTAAGGAATTAAAAACCCCGCTACGCTATCCCAGCGTGGCGGAGTTTCTGAAAACTATTTCCAAGAATCCTTAAGACCTACTGTACGGTTAAATACCGGCTTATCAGCTTTCGAATCGAATTGGTCGGCAATAAAGTAGCCGTGACGTTCAAACTGAAAGCGCTTACCTGCTTGGATATCTTTCATGCAAGGCTCTAAATAGGCGGTAATAGTTTGCTTGGAATGCGGATTAATCGCTTCTAAGAAATTCTTATCACCACTATCTGGATGTGGGTCATTAAAGAGGTGATCATAGAGGCGCACTTCAGTAGGAATGGCTTCAGCAGCACTAATCCAATGAATGTTGCCTTTTACTTTGTAGTTGTTTGATCCCGGTGTGCCACTCTTGCTATCTGAGAAGTGAGTAGCACGAACTTGAGTGACATTGCCGTCGGCATCTACATCAAACCCAGTGCACTCGATCACAAAGCCATGGCGCAAGCGCACGCGACTACCAGGTTGATCGCCAATCGGTGGGTATAGCCTGAAAAAGCCTTTAATCGGCTCTTTCATAAAATCATCTGCTTCAATCCAGAGCTCACGCGTGAAATGAAATTCGCGATTACCTAGCTCTGGATGCTGGGGGTGACGTGGTGCTGAACAGGGTTCGCTAGCAGAGGCATCAAAGTTTTCGATGACAAGCTTAAGGGGCTTGAGAACGGCAGTAGCGCGCGGTGCTTTTGCTTCAAGATCATCGCGCAAGGCCTGATCGAGGGTACTCATATCAATCCAGCTATCAGCTTTGGAAACACCGATGCGCTCACAAAATAGGCGAATACTTTCTGGCGTATAACCACGACGACGTATGCCCACAATGGTTGACATACGCGGATCATCCCACCCATCTACATGTTTTTCTTCAACCAGTTGCAGTAACTTGCGCTTGCTGGTGATGGTGTAGGTCAGATTGAGGCGGGCAAACTCATATTGATGCGGTAATGGATCTTTAAAGACACCCGCTTCTTTAAGGGCATTTAAGACCCAGTCATATAAAGGGCGATTGTTTTCAAACTCTAAAGTGCAAATAGAGTGGGAAACATTTTCCAAGGCATCGGAGATGCAATGGGTGAAGTCATATAAAGGGTAGATACACCACTTGCTACCAGTGCGATGATGATCGGTGTGTCGAATGCGATAAACCACTGGATCGCGCATCACGATATTTGGATGCGCCATATCAATTTTTAAGCGCAGGACATGTTCGCCATCCTTGAACTTACCATCACGCATATCCCTAAAGAGCTGGAGATTTTCCTCGGCACTTCTATTGCGATAAGGGCTATTTTTACCGGCTTGGCCAAAGTTACCGCGATTGGTGTGAATGTCATCGGCGCTTTGGCTATCCACGTAAGCTTTACCATTCTGTATCAGAATTTCTGCAAACTCATAAAGACGATCAAAGTAATCACTTGCATGGTAAAGATGGGTTTGACCACCACTTTCCCAATTAAATCCCAACCATTTCACGGCATCCAAAATGCTGTCGGCGTATTCCACATCCTCTTTGACGGGATTGGTGTCATCTAAGCGCATATTGCAACGCGCGCCACCAGGTAAAGCGTTGTAGTCGGCAGCTAGGCCAAAATTTAAGCAGATAC
Source organism: uncultured beta proteobacterium (assembly GCA_903930665.1). GTDB lineage: Bacteria > Pseudomonadota > Gammaproteobacteria > Burkholderiales > Burkholderiaceae > Polynucleobacter. The sequence continues at coordinate 34,089 of CAIYZI010000694.1, read as the reverse complement.
TTTTGGCGTGACCAATGTGCAAGTAACCATTTGGTTCTGGAGGAAAACGGGTAATGATGGCAGGGATAGCTTGTCCAGATGCATTAGTGCGTTGCTGATAGGCACCACTCGCCAAATCATGGTCGATGATCTGGCGCAAAAAGTTGGAGGGCTCAGCAACGGTGCTGGCTACGGCCTTGGAGGATTTGCTATCTTGGGACATTTCTCCATTGTAGAGAAAACCCCTGCCTGTAAAGAAAAAGCCCGCAAATTGCTAGCGGGCTTATTTTTGAAAGCGAAAGGGTATTTATTCCTCTACGAAGGCTTCTTCACGCGTTTTCTTGACAGCTGGCAATGCCACGATCACGACTAATAGTGCTGCAGCAATCAGCAATCCCAAGGAGAGGGGGCGGGTAACAAAGGTGGAGAAGTTGCCACGGGATAAAAGTAGTGCTCGGCGGAAATTTTCTTCCATCATGGGCCCGAGGACGAAACCCAGAAGCAGCGGAGGGGGTTCGCAACCCAGCTTAAGGAAGAGGTAGCCAATTAAGCCAAAAGCAGCAGTTACATAGACGTCAAAAACGGTATTGTTCACTGTGTACACGCCAATACAGCAAAAAACCAAGATTGCTGGATACATAAAGCGATAAGGGATCTTTAATAGCTTGACCCAAATGCCAATGAGCGGGAGATTCAAAAGAATCAACATGACATTACCAATCCACATGGAGGCGATTAAGCCCCAGAATAAGGCAGGATTGCTGGTCATGACCTGAGGACCGGGTTGAATGTTATGAATGGTCATTGCTCCAACCATCAAAGCCATGACAGCATTAGGTGGAATACCTAAGGTGAGCAGAGGAATAAAGGAAGTTTGGGCTGCGGCATTATTGGCGGATTCAGGGCCGGCAACACCTTCGATGGCGCCATGTCCGAATTCTGCACTGTATTTAGAGGCTTTTTTCTCAACAGAGTAAGCGCCAAAAGAGGCTAATGCGGCGCCACCACCAGGCAGGATTCCTAAAATTGAGCCAATCGCGGTGCCACGCAGGATCGAAGGAATCATGCGTTTGACATCTTGTTTGGTAGGAATCATGGTGGTCATCTTGTTTAAGAAGCCCTCATCCTCATCCTTTTTTTCAAGATTGCTCATGATTTCGGCAAAGCCAAAAACCCCCATGGCTACTGCGACAAAACCAATGCCATCGCTAAGCTCAGGTATATCAAATGCGTAACGAGAGACTCCAGAGTTCACATCGGTACCAATCAGACCCATTAACAGACCCAAAACTATCATGCCAATGGCCTTGATGAGTGAGCCAGAGGCCAATACCACCGCGCCGATTAGGCCTAAAACCATTAGGGAAAAGTATTCGGCAGGTCCAAACTTAAAGGCTAATTGGGATAGGGGTGCTGCAAACGCAGCCAATACAAGAGTCGCCACGCAACCTGCAAAAAAAGATCCCATCCCTGCGGTGAAGAGTGCAACGCCCGCTCGACCGTTTCGGGCCATTTGGTAACCATCAATTGCCGTCACTACTGAAGAGGTCTCCCCAGGTATGTTGAGCAAAATGGCTGTTGTAGAGCCTCCATATTGAGATCCATAGTAAATACCAGCCAACATAATTAGGGCGGCGATCGGGGGTAGCGCGTAGGTAGCAGGCAAAAGCATTGCGATGGTCGCAATAGGTCCGAGACCTGGCAAAACGCCGATTAAGGTGCCCAGCACGCAACCGATTAAGCAATAAAGGAGGTTTTGCAGCGTAAACGCTGTATCGAAACCGAGGGCTAAATTAGCAAATAGATCCATTTTTCTGTATCCCGGGTGCTGTTACTTATTGCAAAAAGAAGGGCAATAAAGGAAATTGAAGCTTCAAGCCCACCACAAAGACTAGGTAAGTGAAGACAATCAGAAAAATGGCATTGATTAAAGTGCCTTTCCAGTGAAATTCATGGCTAGCGCTGGCAGATAGGAAGACCAGCACAAAGACCGCAACGATAAAGCCCATAATTGGCAAAAGAACGCCATATAGGACTACCGAGCCAGTAATCAAGCCAATTACCCTCCAATTAAACGGGGGAACCTTCTCGATAGCAGCTTTGGCGCCTAAGGATTTAATCAAAATCACCAATCCGAGGGCTGTCATTACCAATCCAAGCCAGAACGGAAAATACCCCGGCCCCATTTTGGCTGGGGTGCCCATTGAATACTGGGTGGCCATATAGGTAAAAAATAAGCCAATGACCATATACATCAGGCCGGCACCAAAATCTTTTTGATTGCGGATCTGCAAGCTGTGCTCCTTGTATACCGACATGAGTGCCGATTTATTTATGAATTCCAATTGATTGTATGACAGGAAAGAAGGGTCTTGGACTTGTTTGCCCTAGCTACATGCCAATGCGATAATTATTCGCATGAAAGTCACCCAAATTCGCCAGGCATACCTGGACTTCTTCGCCGAAAAAGGCCACCAAATTGTTCCCTCTAGCCCAGTAGTTCCTGGAGATGATCCAACCTTGCTATTTACGAATGCTGGGATGAATCAATTTAAGGATGTTTTTTTGGGCTTTGATAAGCGTCCTTATTCCCGAGCTACAACTGCGCAAAAGTGTATTCGTGCGGGCGGCAAGCATAACGATTTGGATAACGTTGGCTATACCGCGCGTCACCATACCTTTTTTGAAATGCTTGGCAATTTCTCCTTTGGTGATTATTTCAAAAAGGATGCCATTCAGTTTGCTTGGGATTTATTGACCCAAGTTTTCCAGCTTCCAAAAGATAGACTATTGGTTACCGTTTATGCGGAAGATGACGAAGCCTATGCTATTTGGAAAGACCAAATCGGTGTGCCGGCAGATCGCATTATTCGGATTGGTGATAACAAGGGCGCGCGTTACGCTTCAGATAATTTCTGGATGATGGGTGATACGGGCCCTTGCGGTCCTTGTACTGAGATCTTCTACGATCACGGTGATCATATTCCCGGAGGCCCTCCCGGTAGTCCTGATGAGGATGGCGATCGCTTTATTGAGATTTGGAATAATGTGTTCATGCAATATAACCGCGATGAAGCGGGCAATATGCATCCATTGCCAAAACCTAGTGTTGATACGGGTATGGGTTTAGAGCGTATTGCTGCCGTCTTGCAACACGTTCACTCCAATTATGAAATTGATCTTTTTGTCAATTTATTAAAGGCTGCGAAAGAAGTGGTGGACGGAGCCGGCGGTGAAAATTGTGATGCTACTAGTCCTTCATTAAAGGTGATTGCAGACCATATTCGAGCCTGTAGTTTTATTGTGGTGGATGGTGTGATTCCAGGTAATGCTGGGCGCGGTTATGTATTGCGTCGTATTGCACGTCGGGCAATTCGACATGGCTATAAGTTAGGCGCTCGCAAACCTTTCTTTTACCAATTGGTTCCAGCTTTAGTGAAAGAGATGGGCGATGCCTATCCTGAGCTACGTGCTGCGCAAGATAAGGTCAGTGAAGTATTAAAGCAAGAAGAAGAGCGCTTCTTCCAAACGATTGCTAATGGCATGGAGATCCTTGAAGGGGCTCTTGCTAATGGCGCGAAGACTGTTGATGGCGAAACGGCATTTCGTTTACACGATACCTTTGGCTTTCCTTTGGATCTTACGGCTGACGTTTGCCGTGAGCGTAATGTCACTGTTGATAGCGAAGGCTTTGAAGCGGCGATGCAAAAGCAACGCGATCAAGCTAGAGCTGCGGGTAAGTTTAAGGTTGCTCAAGGTTTGGAATACTCTGGCAAACCAACGCAATTTCATGGCTATGACACCTTAAGGCATGAAGGTGCAAAAGTAACAGCTTTATATATAGATGGTACTTCAGTGCAATCCGTTAAAGCGGGTGATGCTGCAGTAGTTGTATTGGATAACACCCCGTTCTATGCAGAGTCAGGCGGTCAGATTGGTGACAGCGGTGAGTTACGCAATGAAGGTACTCGATTTACAGTTGATGATACTTTTAAGATTCAGGCTGATGTGTTTGGTCATCAAGGTGAGGTTTCTGAAGGTGAATTGAAGGTTGGAGATACCTTAAATGCGATGGTGGATATTGAGAAGCGCTCTGACATCATGCGAAATCATAGCGCTACCCATATTCTTCATAAAGCTTTGCGTGAAATATTGGGCGACCATGTTCAGCAAAAAGGTTCTTTGGTTGATGCTAGTAAGACCCGTTTCGACTTTACTCACAATGCCCCTATTACTGCCGCTCAAATTCGCCAAATAGAAAATATTGTAAATCGTGAAATTTTGACTAATGCGGCTACTTCTGCAAAAGTGATGTCATTGGATGATGCGCAAAAGACCGGCGCCATGATGCTCTTTGGTGAGAAGTATGGTGATGAGGTGCGTGTTTTAGAAATCGGTAGCTCTAAAGAATTATGTGGTGGTACCCATGTGGCTCGCACTGGGGACATAGGTAGCTTGAAGATTGTTTCTGAAGGCGGCGTCGCTGCAGGCATCCGTCGCGTGGAAGCGGTAACTGGTCAAAATGCACTGCATTTCTTGCAAGGCCTTGAAGACAAAATCAATGAAGCTGCTGCTGTACTCAAAACCCATCCTGGGGATTTGGTAGCTCGTGTTTCTCAACTTCAAGAAAGTTTGCGTCAAGCTGAGCGTGAATTGGAGAAAGTAAATTCCAAATTTGCGGCAAGCCAAGGCGATGAGTTGGCAACACAGGCTGTCGAGATTAACGGCATCAAAGTTTTGGCCGCACGTTTAGATGGTGCTGATGCGCAAATATTGCGTGAAACAATGGATGCTTTGAAGGCCAAACTAAAAACAGCCGCAATTATTTTGGCATCCGTTCAGGGCGATAAAGTCAGTTTGGTCGCTGGTGTTACTGCTGACTCCATTGCTAAAGTCAAAGCAGGTGACCTCGTGAATTTTGTTGCCTTGCAGGTGGGCGGTAAAGGTGGTGGTAAACCAGAAATGGCTATGGCCGGGGGAAATAATCCTGCCGCTTTAAATGCTGCTTTGGCGGGCGTTCAAGATTGGGTTGCTAGCAAATGAGCGACAAGATAGCTTTTAATGTTGAAGTGGATGCGGTTGGTCTCAATTGCCCACTTCCCATTCTGCGTACCAAGAAAATGCTTGCAACGATGCAATCAGGTGAAGTGGTCAAGGTGAGAGCGACAGATGCTGGCGCTGCTCATGATTTCCCTGCGTTTGCCAAACAGACTGGCAATGAGCTTGTTGCCAGCACTACCGAAGGAAATGTGTTGGTCTTCTTTTTAAAAAGAAGGTAAGAATTAGCTTAGCTAAGCTAAGCTTAAATTATTGGACGACTTTTAAGATAGGCCGCGAATTCTGCGCTCACTTCTGGGTGACGCAGAGCAAATTCGACCGATGCCTTGAGGTAACCCAGTTTGCTACCGCAGTCATAACGTACGCCATCATATTCGTAAGCAAATACAGGCTCATCCTTGAGGAGCGAGGCAATGGCATCGGTGAGTTGAATTTCACCGCCAGCACCTGGCTTTAAATTACGGATGTGATTGAAGATGTCCGAAGACAATACATAGCGACCTACTACCGCCAAGTTTGAAGGTGCATCCTCAGGTTGCGGTTTTTCAACAATGCCATTGAGGCGATAAATGCCTTTAGTGACTTCGGACCCAGAAATGATTCCATAAGAGCTGCTTTTAGCGGGATCAATTTTTTCTACTGCCAATACTGAACCGTTTTGTTCTTCAAAGACTTTGAGCATCTGTTTTAGTACAGGTGGATTTCCATCAAGTAAGTCATCTGCCAGGATGATTGCAAAAGGCTCATCTCTAACTAATTTTTCAGCACATAGAACTGCATGTCCAAGGCCTAAGGCTTCAGATTGGCGAACATAAACGCAGTTCACATGACTTGGTTTTACATTGCGAACAATTTCAAGTAAAGCTTGTTTATTTTTAGCCTCGAGTTCTGCCTCGAGCTCATAGGCTTTGTCAAAGTGATCTTCAATAGCCCGCTTACTACGACCAGTTACGAAAATCATTTCTGTAATGCCAGCTGCCACTGCTTCCTCAACAGCATACTGAATGAGGGGTTTATCCACTACGTTCAGCATCTCCTTTGGACTTGCCTTGGTGGCTGGCAAGAAGCGTGTGCCCAAACCCGCGACTGGAAAAACTGCTTTGGTAACCGCTTTGGTGGACATTGACATTTCGCTTCCGCTTTAATTAACTTATATATTTTATAGCTGATTACTTGAGACGCTCTAATTGCGCAACAAGCTTCTCATGATTTTGCTCAAAACCTGCTAAACGTTGCTTTTCCTGGGCAACGACTTCTTCTGGGGCGCGAGCTACAAAGCTTTCGTTAGTCAGTTTACCGCGCGCTTTTTGAATTTCATTAGCCAGACGGTCAATCTCTTTACTGAGACGAATTCTTTCCGCGGCAACATCAACTTCAATCTTCAATAAGAGCTTGAGATCTCCAATCAAAGCGATTGGAGAATCGGGAGCATCTTTTTCCAAGGCAGATTCATCGCCGTAGATTTTCACCTCTGATAGTTTAGCTAAAGCAGTGATATAAGGGCTGGCTTGCTTTAAGAAGTCTTCTGGACCGTAAATCCAGAGTGGAACTCTGAGTGCTGGCGAGACTTGCATTTCACCGCGTAGATTTCTGCAGGCATCAACGATGGCTTTAATTTGAGCAACCCAGGCTTCACTCTTCTCATCAATCTTCTCTGGTTGAGAAATTGGATAGGGTTGCAAGGCAATCGTTTGCTTTTCTTGATTAGCGAGTGCTTTGCCAGTTTTGGGCCCAACTGTTTGCCATAGTGTTTCAGTGATGAATGGAATCAAGGGATGAGCCATGCGCAAGATGGTTTCGAGCACGCGCAATAAAGTACGACGTGTTGCGCGTTGCTGTGCTGGAGTACCTGTTTGCAGTTGAACCTTTGCTAACTCTAAATACCAGTCGCAATATTCATCCCAAACGAACTGATAAATATTGGTGGCAATATTATCGAAACGGTAGTTCTGAAACCCTTTATCGACTTCAGCCTCAGTTCTTTGTAATAAAGAAACAATCCATTTGTCTGCTGGTGAAAAATCTAGATAGCCATCAGGACCGCATTGATTATCACAAGGTGCAAAGCCATTTTCTTCATCATTGCCTGAGCAGTTCATGAGAACAAAGCGAGTGGCATTCCAAAGCTTGTTACAGAAGTTGCGATAACCTTCACAACGTTTCTGGTCGAAATTAATATTGCGACCCAATGAGGCAAGAGAAGCAAAGGTAAAGCGAAGTGCATCGGTCCCAAACGCCAGAATGCCATCTGGAAATTCTTTTTTGGTTTTCTTGCCAATGCTCTCTGCTTGTTTAGGATTCATCAAGCCAGAAGTTCTTTTGGCAACGAGCTCTTCAATTTTGATGCCATCAATCAGATCGATAGGATCCAAGGTATTACCTTTGGATTTGCTCATCTTTTGGCCTTCAGCATCACGTACTAAGCCGTGAACATATACCGTATGAAACGGTACTTTTCCAGTGAAGTGGCAGGTCATCATGACCATGCGCGCTACCCAGAAGAAAATGATGTCAAACCCCGTTACCAATACTGAGGACGGTAAGAAATGATTGAGGGCCGGTGTTTCTTCTGGCCAACCTAATGAGCTAAATGGCACCAAGGCAGAGCTGAACCAGGTATCCAATACATCGGGGTCACGATTTAGACCCCCTTTGTAGCCTGCAGCAGTAGCTTTAGCTTTTGCCTCTTCTTCAGAGCGGGCTACAAAAATTTCTCCATTGTCACCGTACCAAGCTGGGATTTGATGGCCCCACCAGAGTTGACGAGAAATACACCAGTCTTGGATATTTTCAAGCCATTGCGTATAGGTGCTGATCCAGTTTTCAGGAACAAGTTTGATATCACCCTTAGTGACTGCATCCAATGCTGCGCTAGCAATTGAAGAGCCGGGCTGGTATTTGTTATCCGGACTGGGCTTGGAAACAGCTACAAACCATTGATCGGTGAGCATAGGCTCAATAATTGTCTGAGTGCGATCACCGCGTGGCACCATCAATTTATGCGGCTGAACTTTTTCCAAAAGGCCTGCTGCATCCAAATTACTTACTATTTGTTTACGAGCAGCAAAACGCTCCATGCCTTGGTAGATAGCCGGGGCATTTTCATTAATCTTGGCATCAAGGGTGAGGATGTTGATGAGCGGGAGTTGATGGCGTTGGCCAACTGCATAGTCATTAAAGTCGTGTGCAGGGGTTACTTTCACTACACCCGTACCAAAGTTCAGATCTACATAATCATCTGCAATGATCGGAATTTGACGGTCGCACAATGGCAGATTCACGAATTTACCAATCAGATGTTTATAGCGCTCATCTTCTGGGTTCACCATGACAGCAACGTCACCGAGTAAAGTTTCTGGACGTGTCGTAGCAACAGTCAAATGACCTGACCCATCGGTGAGTGGGTAGCGGATATGCCACATTGAACCATCTTCTTCTTCGCTAACTACCTCAAGATCTGAGACGGCGGTACCTAAAACTGGATCCCAGTTCACTAAGCGTTTGCCGCGATAGATCAAGCCTTGTTCGTGTAGACGAACAAATACTTCAACGACTGCCTTGGACATTTTGCTGTCCATGGTGAAATACTCTTTACCCCAGTCTATTGATGCGCCCAAACGGCGGATTTGACGGGTAATGGTGGATCCGGAGGTTTCTTTCCATTCCCAAACTTTTTCCAGGAACTTCTCACGTCCTAAATCATGACGAGAAACCTTTTGTGCGTCCAATTGGCGCTCAACCACAATTTGTGTGGCTATGCCAGCATGGTCGGTACCGGGTACCCATAAGGTATTTTTGCCGGACATGCGCGCATGACGAACCAAGCCATCCATGATGGTTTGGTTAAAAGCGTGGCCCATATGTAGGGTGCCAGTGACATTAGGTGGGGGCAGTTGAATGCTGAAATCAGCCTTCCCATCATCCATGCTGGCGTTAGCAATACCTCTACGCTCCCATTCTGGGCCCCAGTAGGCCTCAATCGGGGCTGGTTCGTAGGATTTGGCGAGTTCGTCCGCTGGACTGGTCGTTGGAAAATTGGGGGTATTCGAAGCATTTGGCATAAGAGGCAAATTATAATTGGGGCGATGTACTCAGACTTGCTCGCGAACCTCAACCCAGAACAGCGCGAGGCAGTAACGCTCCCGCCCGTAAACCAAAATGGCCAAGCTCAATCCGGCTTAATCTTAGCGGGGGCGGGAAGCGGTAAAACCCGTGTTCTCACTACCCGCATCGCTTGGTTAATCCAGACGGGGCAGGTATCGCCCATTGGAGTTCTTGCTGTAACCTTTACCAATAAGGCTGCGAAGGAGATGATGGTCCGCTTGGGGGCGATGTTGCCGATTAATACCCGCGGTATGTGGATTGGCACTTTTCATGGTCTTTGCAACCGTTTATTGCGCGCACACCATAAAGAGGCGGGTTTACCGTCCACTTTCCAGATATTGGACACTCAGGACCAGCTTTCTGCCATTAAGCGCCTTTTAAAGGGTTTAAAGGTCGATGATGAGAAATATCCCGCCAAACAATTGCAGTATTTCATTGCGCATGCCAAAGAGCGCGGCCAAAGAGCGCGTGACCTCGCTGTTGGGGATGACTTTCAGGCCAAGATGGCGCAGTTATATGCCGCCTACGACGAGCAATGCCAACGCGAAGGGGTTGTGGACTTTGCAGAGCTCTTATTGCGTAGTTATGAGCTGCTTAAGCACAATGAATCTATTCGCACGCACTATCAAGAGCGTTTTCGTCATATTTTGATTGACGAGTTTCAAGACACCAATGCTTTGCAGTATGCATGGCTCAAGTTGTTATCTGGACATGATGCTAGTTCGGTAAATGTTAGTGGTGCTGGAACTAGCGCAGTCTTTGCCGTCGGCGATGATGATCAAAGTATTTACGCCTTCCGTGGCGCTGATGTCGAGAACATGCGTCTTTATGAAAAGCAGTTCCACCCAATGATGGTGAAGCTAGAGCAGAACTATCGCTCGCACGGCCATATTCTGGATACAGCCAATCATTTAATTGCAAATAACTCAGAGCGTTTAGGAAAAAACTTACGTACTGATGCGGGTCATGGTGAACCAGTCCGTATTTATGATGCCCCTAGTGATCATGCTGAAGCTGCTTGGTTAGTTGATGAAATCAAAGCGCTTGTTAATAGCGGAATTAAGCGTGCCGAGATTGCCTTGCTTTATAGAAGTAACGCTCAGTCACGAATTATTGAGCACGCTCTATTCTCTGCAGGTATTGCCTATCGTGTATATGGTGGCTTACGCTTTTTCGAACGTGCTGAAATTAAACATGCGCTCGCCTATTTACGCCTTCTTGAAAACCCCAATGACGACACCTCATTTTCAAGAGTTGTGAATTTTCCAACCCGCGGAATTGGTGCTCGATCCATCGAGGCATTGCAAGATGCCGCCCGTACTCAACAGTCTTCACTCTATCTAGCCGCATCTTCTTTGGACGGCAAAGCGGGCGCGACGCTTGCAGGATTTATTAGGCTGGTCGATCATATGCGGGAAGCCACACGTCACAACACTTTGCCTGAGACTGTAGAGTTTGTGATTCAGCATAGCGGCTTGATTCAGCACTATATGACCGAACGCGAAGGACAAGATCGCGTTGAAAACTTACAAGAATTAATTAATGCCGCAACTGCCTTTATTGCAGAAGAGGGTTATGGGCAAGATGCTGCAGCAGCAGTGTTGCCCGGAGAAAATGCTCCTGGTGTAGTTGAAGTTTCTCCTTTAGCCGCCTTCTTATCTCATGCCTCATTAGAGGCGGGTGATAACCAGGCTCAAGCAGGTCAAGATGCAGTGCAGCTGATGACAGTGCATTCGGCAAAAGGTCTGGAGTTCACCGCAGTATTTATCACTGGTTTGGAGGAGGGTTTATTTCCTCATGAAAACAGTGTGAATGAATTAAATGGTCTAGAGGAAGAACGACGTTTAATGTACGTGGCCATTACACGAGCCAAAGAGCGACTCTACCTGTCTCATACACAGTCACGCATGTTGCATGGTCAGGTGCGCTACAACATGCCTTCTCGTTTCTTAGAAGAGCTGCCATCGGATTCTCTCAAATGGCTTACGCCAAAAGCAAAAGATGCGCGCTGGGGCGGTAATAGCAATAGTCGAAGTTCAGGATCTACTTGGCAAGATGGTTATACCCGCCAACGCGAATATGAATCTAATGATTTCTTTGATTCTGGAAGCTCCCGTCAGCAACCTGCCAAACGGATTGGCTCAGCATCGACTGAAATTAGACGGATGGCTGCGCCACCTCGCGGAAATTATCCCTTCACGATTGGTCAAAATGTTTTTCATACCAAGTTTGGCGAAGGGCGTGTAACTGCCTTAGAGGGGAATGATGCTGATGCGCGCGCTCAGGTGAATTTCAAGCGTAATGGCGTGAAGTGGCTACAGCTGAGCATTGCTAAGTTAGCAGCCATTGAGTAATGAAACTCTTGGCTTAGGCCAAGAGAATCGCTGGCTCATCATCGCTAAAGCAAGCTTTCCAAGTAGCAAAGAAAGAGCAGTGCATCACTGTAAGGCCGGCCATGGAAAGCGGAGCAATGATGAAAGAAGCTGCCTGACCTAAGTCAAGCGAATCTAAGACCGCGCCTATCCCTAAAGGCAGAGCAATCAGAAATACACTCCAGGCGGCAATGTATAGAAAGAAAGCGCCACGGTTAGTCCAGCATGCAATGCAACTTGAAAAGAGGGCTTGGGGCACTGACATATTGGCCCAAGCAACGAGGATCGGTGAAAACCACATCAACATTGCAATCGGAATGTATAGCAGTCCACCAAACAATAAAATCATATAAATTTCTTGCAGGGCTTCTGGCGTCATGGGTTTGTCACCCGTCATGATTGGTATGAGTAGTTCAAAGTCCACCAACAGACTTAAGATAAAACTCAATACCAAAATGAATGAGGCATAGACAAGGCCTAATTGCAAAATTCTTTTGCGAATAAGAGGGGTTGATTGCAGCGCAATCAGGTAAACCATCGGCCGAATACGTTCTTTCTGGATGGCTTGACGGCAGGCAGTCATAAAACCGACTGATAAAGTAGGTGTCAAAATTAAAACTGCAAGAACGCCAACTACTGGCACTAACACCGCGAGTTGAGCGGCAAAAACATACATAAACACCAACATAAAAAAGCCTAGTGGGTTTTGTTTAAATAGCCAAACACCTTGTCTAATCCAAGTGTATCCATCTTTAGGGGCAACGGAAATGAGCTTCATATTTCTCTGCGACTTAAAAGAATGTTCTCAAAATGAGTAGGGTCATGTGGGGTTAGCATTTGGGCATTCCGTGGCAAATAGAAATCCCATAAACGGGAAATCCAAAAGCGTAATGCCGCCGCGCGGATCATCAACGGCCAACTGACTTTTTCTTCTGCTGTAAGAGGACGCACGGATTGGTAAGCATCCATTAGTGCGGCAAAGCGTACGGGATCCAAATCCTGTTTATTCTCAGCAAGACACCAATCATTTACCGTTACTGCCAAGTCGAATAACCACTTATCAGTTCCAGCAAAATAAAAATCAAAGAAGCCGCCTAGTTGATCTTGCGAAGTATCGCTTGCGCCCCTAGGGTCAAAGAGCACGTTATCCCTGAAGAGATCGCAGTGGCTCGCGCCTTCTGGAAGCTTTGAATATTCAGATGAGCCAAAGAAATCTTCTTGTGCTGCAAGTTCACTAGTAAGCAAATCTTTTTGTAGATCATTTAAATGTGGCAAAACCTGTGGAACTGTTTTTTGCCACCAAGGAAGGCTGCGCAAATTGGCTTGTGACTTTAAGTAGTCTGCGCTAGCTAAATGCATTTTGGCCACCATCTCGCCAACTAACGCGCAATGCTTTGCCTCTGGACTAAGTCTGGAAACGCCTGGCAATTTGGAGACGATCGCAGCTGGCTTGCCTTTGAGGGAAAACAGAATCTCCCCCTGTTTATTTTCAAGAGGTTTGGGTACTGGGATCCCTTTATCTGCTAAATGACGCATTAGCTCCAAGTAGTAAGGAAGCTGTTCTGCTGACAATCTTTCAAAAATCGTTAAAACATATTCCTGTTTTTTCCCATCAAGGATGGTATCTAGAAAAAAGTTGGAGTTTTCAATACCGCCATGGATGCCACGAATTTCGCTAGCTTGGCCAATATTGAAGTCCTGTGCAATCCAGGTAGAGATATCGCCAAGTTCGAGCGGAGTAAAAACAGCCATGAATCAGTCAGTCAGTGAGTCGTTTAACTTAAAAAGGAATGCTAATGCTAGGAACGCTCAGAAGGTCACCTTCTCCATAGGGCGGTCCAGGCTTTACAGAGTCAGGAGGAGACATTTCATAAGTGGTGTACTTGGTCTTTACCTGCACTTGGGTAGGGCTATTAGCATCTTTATATTCAGTTACTTCGGTGCCGGTAGCTTCCTTATGTTGAAAGCTCGGCTTACGGGTTCCAGGGGTATTGGTTACGCCAGAAGCACTCACTTCAGGAGCAAGTGGCTGATTATTGATTTGTTGCAATTCTGCAGGGCTTAAAGCCTGGCTAGTTGCTTGGGCTTGAGCGGCAGGCGAGAGAAAAGCACTCAAAATCATGAAAATCCCAGTTAAACCAAGGGCTTGGCGAGTTAATTGGGTTAATAAATTTGTTGTTAGATGCATCATTTTCACCTTTTAAAGCCCACTCTCGGGCAGTTCTTTAGCCTTACCTGTGGGAAGTTTGCAACTAGATTGTACGATTGCGGTATGACTAAACATAGACTCTTGTTGGTAGACGGCTCTAGCTACCTGTATCGCGCCTTTCATGCCATGCCAGATCTTAGAAATGGGGCGGGTGAGCCCACTGGGGCGATTTATGGAATGGTCAATATGATGCGCCGGGCTAGATCAGAGCTCAAGGCGGATTACATCGCCTGCATCTTTGATGCCAAAGGCAAGACTTTCCGCGATGAAATGTATTCCGAATACAAAGCCCATCGCTCACCCATGCCAGAAGACTTGGTCAAGCAAATTGAACCTATTCACGCCATGGTGAAGGCTTTAGGCTGGCCCGTTCTAATGGTTACTGGTGTTGAGGCGGATGACGTCATTGCCACCTTGGCTTGTCAGGCGACTCAGGCTGGTTGGGAAACCATCATCTCTACTGGTGACAAAGATCTTGCTCAGTTAGTCAATCCTTCGGTCACGCTCATTAATACGATGACCAATGAAAAGTTAGATATCGAAGGGGTGATTGCTAAATTTGGAGTTCCGCCTGAACGCATTGTTGACTATCTCTCCATCATTGGTGATGCAGTAGATAACGTACCAGGTGTACCAAAAGCTGGTCCAAAGACGGCCAATAAGTGGCTTGCAGAATTTGGTGATTTAGATAACTTGATGGCTAATGCCAATCAAGTAAAGGGTGTGGTTGGTGAGAACTTGCGAGCTACTTTGCATTGGTTGCCCCAAGCACGACAACTCATCACAGTGAAAACAGATTGTGATTTATCGCCACATCTTCCTGGACTGGAAGATCTGCATGCAAAACCGGAAGATGCTCCGCTTCTACGAGAATTATTTGAGCGCTATGCATTTAAAACTTGGCTACGCGATGTTGAGAAAAAACTGAGTAGCTCTGATGGGGTTGTAGAAGAGCTAGCCTTTGATTTGGCTGGCAGCCCATTACCTTCGGCCACATCATCTGCTCATAGCACTGATGCCAAGAAAGCCAGTGCACCCACTAAAGTATTGACTCAAGAAGTAACTGATCTTCAAGATGCTATTGGGCGTAACTATGAGTGCGTAGTTGATGAAGCAGGTCTAGATAGGTGGCTCAAAAAAATTGAGAACGCTCAGTTAGTCGCGGTCGATACCGAGACTACTGGCCTAGATGCATTAGCTGCAGAATTGGTAGGTATTTCCCTATCAGTTACTCCTGGAGAAGCTTGTTACATTCCAGTTGCGCATCGGCATGGCGAAACGCAGTTAAGTCGAGACTTAGTTCTTACGCGCTTTAAACCATGGTTAGAAAGTAGCGCTCACTTAAAAGTTGGGCAGAACTTAAAGTATGACGCCCATATTTTTGCCAATTATGGAATTACGCTTCAGGGGATTCGTTTTGACACCATGTTGGAGTCATATGTTTTGGAATCCCATCTTCCTCACAATATGGACAGCTTGGCTGAGCGCCATTTGGGGATGAAGACTATTCGCTATGAAGAGGTCTGTGGCAAAGGCGTACATCAGATTGGCTTTGATCAAGTGGATCTCAAGATCGCCACGGACTATGCAGCTGAGGATGCAGATATCACTCTGCGTTTACATCTCGAGCTTTGGCCGCAGATCCAGGCGAATCCTGGCCTGTTATATGTTTATGAAAAGATTGAAATGCCAGCGATGCGAGTGCTTGGCATTATGGAGCGTAATGGTATTCGGATTGATTCAGCACTGTTATCCAAACAGGGTCAAGAAGTTGGCAAACGCTTGCTTGCACTTGAAGGAGAGATACATCAGTTAGCGGGTCAGCCATTTAACATTCAATCCCCCAAACAAATTGCGGAAATTTTATTTGTGCAATTGGAATTACCCGTTGTCAAGAAGACACCTTCAGGCGCTCCTTCTACTGATGAAGAGGTTCTACAAAAACTTGCAGAAGACTATCCACTACCAGCCCGAATTTTGGACTATCGCAGCCTAGCCAAATTAATGTCGACGTATATTGAGAAGTTACCCCGTATGGCTGATCCCAAAACTGGGCGTGTGCATACGAATTTTTCACAAGCAACTGCTGTTACAGGGCGCCTGGCATCTAGCGATCCAAATTTGCAAAACATTCCAGTGCGTACTGAAGAGGGTAGGCGCATTCGTGAAGCATTTATTCCAGCTGATGGCTGCAAATTGCTTTCGGCCGACTATTCTCAGATTGAGTTGCGCATCATGGCGCATATTGCAGAGGATGAGAATTTACTCGCTGCCTTTGCTGCTGGCAAGGACGTGCACCAAGCCACTGCTGCAGAGATCTTTGGTGTTCCACTTGAGGCGATTACCTCTGAGCAGAGACGTTATGCCAAGGTGATTAACTTTGGGTTGATCTATGGCATGAGTGCATTCGGTTTGGCTAGCAATTTAGGTATTGAGCGCGCTGCAGCACAAAACTATATTGCTAAATATTTTGATCGTTACCCTGGGGTGGCGCAATATATGGAGCGTACTCGTGGCGAGGCTCGCGAACATGGTTATGTGGAAACCGTCTTTGGCAGACGACTTTGGCTTCCAGAAATTAAAGGCTCTAATGGGCCTCGTCGTCAGGGGGCTGAGCGAGCTGCGATCAATGCACCTATGCAAGGAACTGCAGCTGATTTAATTAAATTGGCGATGATCGCAGTAGAGAATTGGCTGGAAAAAGAGCAGTTGAAAACGCGCATGTTGCTGCAAGTGCATGATGAATTGGTGTTTGATGTGCCTTTAGATGAAATCACTCTTTTACAAGAGAAGTTGCCTGGACTCATGTGTTCGGTTGCGCAGCTCAAAGTTCCGTTGCTTGTCAGTATCGGAATTGGTGATAATTGGGAAGAGGCCCATTAATGACGACATCTATCCAATACACAAATCACCAAAAATACTTCAAATATTTTGAGTACTTCGCGAGCTTTGCTTCTATTGCACTGATTCAGATGGGAATTTGTTAATCACCATGACTGTTCTGCAAAGTATTTTATTGGTCACGGCTTTAGCTGGCACTGTTAGTGTATTAATTGCCGCTAGCTTCTCCACCACTTCGCTTTCTAAGATGCTCAATAGCATGGTGAGTGTGTCTGTGGGGATATTGCTCTCGACTGCATTGCTACATTCTTTGCCTGAAGCTTTCAGTATGGAAGGAACTAGCCCTCAGATACTCTTTGCCACTTTGTTAGCGGGTTTGCTGGGCTTCTTTTTGCTTGAAAAAATTGCACTTTTACGTCATAGCCATCATCACGAGGGAGATGGACACGATCATCACCATGGTCATGATGCTGAAGAGGCGGGTCGTAGCGGTTGGATGATCTTGGTTGGCGATGGCCTGCACAATTTCGTAGATGGTGTTCTGATCGCAGCCGCTTTTATGGCCGACTATCACGTTGGCATCTTCACCGCGCTAGCCATCATCGCACATGAAATTCCGCAGGAGATTGGCGATTACATTGTGTTGATTAATGCGGGCTTTACGCGCACTCGTGCTTTGCTTTACAACTTTTATTGCGGTTTATCTGCGGTAGTGGGCGGAATCTTGGCCTATTTCTTTTTAGAAAAAGCCCATGCTGTAATGCCTTACTTATTGGTCATTGCCTCTAGTAGTTTTATTTACATCGCTGTAAGTGACCTCATTCCCCAAATGCATCGCAAACCACATTGGGCAGAGTCTTTGCGTCAAACAGTTTTAATTGCCTGTGGCGTAGGGTTTGTAGTTCTCCTGTCTTTTTCACATTAAAAGACAGGGAGACGGAAGTTATAAGACTTTTCTGTCTAGATCTCGATGGGTCTTGCAGGATTGGAGCACCATTCGCTCCAACTGCCTGCGTAAAGTTGCGAGCCCTTCAGGCCCGCAATTTCCATGGCCAACAAGTTGTGACAGGCGGTTACGCCTGAGCCACACTGGTGGATCACTTCTGATGCTTTACGTGGTCCGAGCAACGCTAAAAAATGATTAAAAAGCTGTTCGGGCGATTTAAAAAGCGTTGCTGACAAATTCTGTTTAAAAAAGTGATTGATAGCGCCGGGAATATGGCCGCCCACAGGATCCATCGTTTCATTCTGACCATGAAAGCGATCATTGGCACGTGCATCAATGACCAATTTTTTCTGGTGTTCTAGGTTAGCTTCAACTTCACTTGCTAAAACCAGGCCTACATAAGGCATAGGCTTGATTGCTTGAGCTGTAGGAGTTGGCTTGCGAGGAATGCTACCCATTGGACCATTCCAAGCATCAAGCCCGCCATCGAGCACTTGAACCTTAGCGTGGCCAGTGGCTTTTAGCATCCACCATAAACGGCTTGCAAACATCGAGCCTTGCTGATCATAGGCAACTACTAGGGTATTGGGGTCTATGCCTAAGCGACTCTTGGTTTGGGCCCAAGCTTCAGGGCTTGGTAAGGGGTGACGACCATTCTTACCAGTTTTTTCGGAAGACAGATCTGTATCCAAATCTACATAGATAGCGCCAGGAATATGATTTTCTTCATAGGCTTTTTTACCTGCGGCAGGATCGGCTAAATCAAAGCGGCAATCACAAAGTAAGACATTCTCGCCGCTATTAATGATTTCTTCTAATTGGTTTGCGCTAATGAGAGGAGTCATCTGAACTTCCTATGAAGAACTGCAGTAAAAATGAATTATGCGCCCTGATAATTCATGGCGCGACGGTACCATTCATGAAAGTGTTGCATGCCATCTTCCATGGGGCTTTGGTAAGGTCCAACCTCATTATCACCACGAGCTAAGAGGGCTGCACGACCTGCATCCATGCGCTCAGCAATCTCATCATCTTCGATACAGGTCTCCATGTAGGCAGCACGTTCGGCTTCTACGAATTCACGTTCGAATAAAGCGATTTCTTCAGGGTAGTAAAACTCGACAATGTTTTTTGTCTTATTTGGGCCCATCGGGTGAAGTGTTGATACGCATAAAACCCCTGGATACCATTCCACCATGACATTAGGGTAGTAAGTCAGCCAGATCGCGCCATGACGTGGTGTTTTTCCCTCATAGTGACGCAGAACAGCTTCATGCCAGTTACGGTAAATCGGTGAACCTGGTGTTGTGAGGTTTTTATGAATGCCAACGGTTTGTACGCTATGCCATTCGCCAAATTCCCAACGAAGATCTTCACAGGAAACAAATTTTCCTAAGCCGGGGTGAAATGGAACAACGTGATAGTCCTCGAGGTAGACCTCGATAAACGTTTTCCAGTTGTAGTTGCATTCGTGAACCTCGACGTGATCCAGAACATAACCCTCAAACTTCAAATCATCGGCAACGCCTAGTTTGGCCAGGTCGGTGCGTACGTCGCGTGGACCTTCAAAAAGCAATCCTTGCCAGTTTTGCAAAGGGGACTTGCCCAGATTTAAGCAAGGCTTGTCATCGAAATGGGGCGCGCCCAACAGTTGACCTTCAAGGTCGTAAGTCCAGCGATGGAGGGGGCACACAATATTGTCGACTTTACCGGAGCCGTTGAGCATTAATGCTTGACGATGGCGGCAAACATTTGACAGGAGTTCTACACCTTCTGAATTGCGAACCAGAATCCGCCCTTCATTTTCTGCGGCTAGGGTTCGGTAAGAGCCAGCTTCAGGAACCATGAGTTCATGACCGACATAGCCCGGACCCTGCTTAAATAGCAGTTCGAGTTCGCGTTGATACAAATCAACGTCAAAATAGGCCGAAACCGGCAGCTGCAGATTGGACGGCGCAAGTTTCTGCGCGGTAGCCAGATTAGTCATTCTCCCCACCCCCGAAAACGTCAGCCGAAGCTAAGCGGAATAACCAATCCAACCATCGACGGATCGATATTGGAAAGGAAGGCTGGATTATACCCATCCAATAGGCTTCTCGCTTTAATATGTAGGGCTATTTAAGTGAGAAAGTTCCCTATGCCAGCAAAAAAAACTGAAGGTCAGAAACCGGGTCTGGAGATCCAGATTGACCCTAATTTACGTTATGAGCAGGCCGTAAAAGAGCTAGAAAAGCTCATTTCTGACATGGAATCAGGGAAATTCTCCTTGGAGGAGACGCTTTTGGCCTATCAGCGCGGAGCTGCATTGCTGAAGCATTGTCAAGCGATGCTTGCTCAGGTAGAGCAGCAGGTACGGGTTTTTGAGGCTTAATGGCGCTTGTTCTTGCATTAAGCGATCTACAAATGACTTCCTCCTTCCAGTTTCAAGAATGGCTGCAAAGGCACTCGGCGCGAGCTGAGCAGGCTTTAGATGTCTTGCTGGACCCAGTGCAAACTGAGCCGGTTAGATTGCATACAGCGATGCGTTACGCAGCCCAGGGTGGTGGTAAGCGTATTCGGCCTTTATTGGTTTATGCGGCTGGTCAGTTAGGCAACCCTCAAGAGGCGGCTTTAGATGCGGCCGCAGCCGCAATTGAATGTATTCATGCCTATTCACTAGTTCACGATGATTTGCCTTGTATGGATGACGACGATCTTCGTCGCGGTAGACCTACGTTACATAAGGCTTTTGATGAGGCAACCGCCTTATTGGTTGGCGATGCTTTGCAAACACGCGCATTTGAAATCTTGGCTGGTGCCAATTGCGATGCGGATATTCGTTTATCTCTCATTAGTGTGCTGGCGGCAGCCTCGGGATCTCGTGGCATGGCTGGTGGCCAGGCGATTGATTTGGAAAGTGTCGGTAAAAAGTTAAATCTAGAACTTTTAAAGCAAATGCATGCCATGAAGACTGGCGCGCTTTTATCCTGCGCTGTAGAGATGGGCGGGATTGCTGCTTGCCTGAATTTTTCGCAAATGGAGAGTTTGACAACCTATTCCCAGGCCTTGGGATTGGCTTTTCAAATCGTCGATGATGTGCTTGATGCCACTGTAGATAGTCAAACCCTTGGAAAGACTGCGGGTAAGGATGCCGCTAACGATAAGCCGACCTATGTGACCTTGATGGGTTTAGACTATGCGCAGAAGCAGGCAAGACAATTACAAGATGAGGCAATAGCCAGCTTGGAAGGTTTTGGCAGTAAAGGGCAGGCCCTGAAAGATTTGGCTCTTTTGGTTGTTAACAGAGGCAAATAAATAATTATTTTGATTTAATGACTTTAAATTCCATCAATACTCCCGCTGACTTAAAAAAACTTCCTCGCGAGGAATTACCCGCGCTAGCTGAGGAGTTGCGTCAATTTATTTTGGACTCCGTTTCTAAAACTGGTGGGCACTTGTCCTCAAATTTGGGAACCGTTGAGCTGTCCATCGCTTTGCATTATGTGTTCGATACTCCGCATGACCGCATCGTTTGGGATGTGGGTCATCAAAGCTATCCACACAAGATATTGACCGGCCGTCGTGATCGTATGAGCACCTTGCGTCAGTTCAATGGCTTATCAGGCTTTCCTCGTCGTTCTGAAAGTAATTACGATGCTTTTGGTACCGGACATTCCTCGACCAGTATTTCTGCAGCAATGGGAATGGCGCGAGCTTTCCAAACCAAGGGTGAAAAGCGGGTGGCAGTTGCAGTGATTGGTGATAGCGCCATGACAGGTGGCATGGCTTTTGAAGCCATGAACAATGCAGGGGTATGTGATGAGCTGCCTTTGGTGGTTATTCTCAATGACAATGACATGTCGATTTCTCCTGCGGTGGGCGCGCTCAATCGCCATCTTGCAAGATTGCTCAGTGGCAATATTTATTCAGCAACGAAAAAAGGGATTGATAGCGTTCTATCGATAGCACCGCCTTTACGTGAATTTGCAAAACGTTTAGAAGATCATGCCAAGGGGATGGTCTCACCTTCAACGATTTTTCAAGAATTTGGTTTTAACTATTTTGGGCCGATCGACGGTCATGATTTAGATGCTTTGATTCCGATGTTGCAGAACGTCCGACGTCTGGCGCTTGAAGGGCGTGGCCCTCAGTTCCTACATGTGGTGACCCGCAAAGGGCAAGGTTATGAGTTGGCTGAAGCTGACCCAGTGCTCTACCACGGTCCTAGTAAATTTAACCCTGAGAAAGGGGTTGTTTCCAATACCTCTGCTAAGAAAACCTTTACTGAAGTATTTGGGGAGTGGTTATGTGACATGGCTCGTGCAGATCCATTATTGATTGGTATT
This sequence comes from uncultured beta proteobacterium, assembly GCA_903930665.1. Classification (GTDB taxonomy): domain Bacteria; phylum Pseudomonadota; class Gammaproteobacteria; order Burkholderiales; family Burkholderiaceae; genus Polynucleobacter. Next base: position 12,255 of record CAIYZI010000694.1, on the reverse strand, counting down.
ACCCCTGCTATGCGTGAGGGTTCTGGTCTGGTGGAATTTGAGAAGAATTTTCCAAAGCGTTACTACGATGTTGGCATTGCAGAGCAACATGCTGTCACCTTTGCCGCTGGTATGGCATGCGAAGGCATGAAGCCTGTAGTGGCGATTTACTCGACTTTCTTGCAACGTGCTTACGATCAATTAATTCATGATGTAGCGATTCAAGATTTGCCTGTGCTGTTTGCATTAGACCGTGCTGGCTTGGTTGGTGCTGATGGCGCTACTCATGCTGGTGTGTATGACATCCCATTCTTGCGTTGCATTCCCAATATGCTAGTCATGACGCCGGCAGATGAGGCGGAGAGTCGCGACTTGCTGACTACCGCATTTCATCAACAGCATCCTAGTGCAGTGCGTTATCCACGTGGTGCTGGGGTAGGTACTATTCCCTCTAAGGAGTTGCGCACAATTGCTCTTGGTAAGGGTGAAGTTCGTCGCCAATCTCATGCGCCTAATGGTCAACGTATTGCTATCTTGGCTTTTGGTACCTTGCTTTACCCTGCATTAGAAGTTGCCGAAAAACTGGATGCCACCGTTGCTAATATGCGATTTGTGAAGCCCTTAGATGTCGAACTTGTTCAGGCTTTGGCTAACGATCATGATTACTTAGTCACTATTGAAGATGGGGCGATTCAAGGTGGTGCTGGTAGCGCTTGTTTAGAGGCTTTATCAAGCCTGGGCTTAAGTAAATCACTACTGCAATTAGGAATTCCCGATGAGTTTGTCGAACATGGAGACTACAAGCTTCTCATGGCTAATTGTGGGTTGGATGTTGATGGTATTACCAAGTCCATCAGTGAACGGTTTCCGACTGCTTTAACAACAAATACGACCTCTTTGGGCAAATAAGTGAGTTTTGTCTGAAAATAGAGCCATGAACGATCTCAAAGCCCCTTTTTTGAAAACTGAAGTGATGCCCGATGTGCAATCCACGCGGGATGAGCGTGCTTTGCCAATTGAGCAAGTAGGGATACGTGGATTACGTCATCCTTTGACTGTTCGCACCAAAGGTGGAGTCTTTCCAGCGGTTGGTAATTTTGAAATGGACGTGGCTTTACCTGCCCATATTAAGGGTACGCATATGTCTCGTTTTATTGCGCTTTTGCAAAAGCAAGATGAAGCGATTGATAGCGCGGTAGTAGTGAAGATGGTGCGTGAGATGCTTCCGCTTCTCAACGCCACTGAAGGTCGTATTCAATTTACCTATACGCACTTTGTAAAGAAGTCGGCTCCTGTTTCTGGTGTTGAAAGCTTGATGGATTATGAAGTGACATGGATCGCAAAGGCTAAGCAAGATGCTGCTGGTCACATCAATGTTCAATTGAACTTGTGCGCTTTAGTGCCAGTGATGAGTTTGTGTCCTTGCTCAAAAGAAATTTCTGAATATGGTGCTCACAATCAACGGTCCCATGTGACGATGTCTGTTGTGCTGGATTCTGAAACCCAAATAACTGTTGAAGATTTGGTGGCTGCCGCAGAAAGCGAGGCTTCTAGCGAGCTATGGGGATTGCTCAAGCGTCCAGATGAGAAGTGGGTTACCGAGCGCGCTTATGACAATCCCAAGTTTGTTGAGGATTTGGTGCGCGATGTAGCGGGGCGTCTTAAGAGTGATCCTCGGATTCTTTCTCTGGTTGTAGAGGCTGAGAACTTTGAGTCTATTCATAACCACAGTGCTTATGCCAAGATTAGCCTAGGTTAGTAACTAAGCAACAAGCACTTATTTTCTAAGGCAGGTTATTACTTGCCAAATCCCAACGCGGCTTAATATCAAAGGCTCCTGATGTAGTGGAGCCATTATTGTCAGCTAGCATTCTGAGTGCGCCTGCAAAAGCAATCATGACGCCGTTATCGGTACAAAGATCTAAAGGTGGGTAGTGCACTTCAAATCTACCCTTCTTAGATTTTTCATTTAAAGCGGCTCGTAGTTGAGAATTTGCACCGACGCCACCTGCAAGTACCAAATGTTTGCAACCGGTTTGCTGGAGCGCTTTCTCAGATTTGCTGACCAGCACACCCACCAATGAATCTACAAACCCCCTGGCTAAATCCGCATGAAATTGTTGGATTTCTTTCGGGTCGACAATCTTTTTTTCTTCGAATTTTTTAACTTGATTGAGCACCGCTGTTTTGAGGCCTGAGAAAGAAAAATCTAAGTCTCCCGAGTGAAGCATGGGTTTGGGTAACTCAAACCTTCCTGGCGTGCCTTGTTCTGCTAATTTGGAGATAGCAGCGCCACCGGGGTAGTCCAAGCCGAGTAATTTGGCAGTTTTATCAAAAGCTTCACCAGCAGCGTCATCTAAGGTTTCTCCTAGCAGTTCATACTTGCCAACCCCGCTAACCAGCATCAACTGAGTATGTCCACCTGAAACCAAAAGGGCAATGAAGGGAAAAGTGGGGGCAGAAGCACCCAAAAGCGGAGAAAGCAGGTGCCCTTCAAGATGATGAACGCCAATTGAAGCGATTTGTAGGCCCTGTGCCAAGGATTTAGCAAAGGCGCTACCCACAAGCAGTGCCCCAGCTAAACCAGGCCCCTGAGTGAAGGCTACAGCCTCAATATCGCTTAGTTGCATTGCTGCCTGGGCTAATGCTTGGTCCAAAAGGGGTAAAACACGGCGAATGTGGTCTCGGGAGGCTAATTCTGGCACTACACCACCATAATCCCGATGCATGGCAATCTGTGAATGCAGGGCTTGACCAAGGATCCCCTGGGAGGCGGGGGCGCCATTTTCCCAGGCGGAGGTGTCGTATAAAGCCACTCCGGTCTCGTCACAAGAAGTTTCTATTCCTAAAACAATCATTTTTTTACTTGGTCGTGCTAGAATCCGTGATTCAGTTAATTTTTCGATATTTTTCGAGCATATACGAGTTAAACAAGAATGACTACAGTCCGCCTACGCGAAAACGAACCCTTTGAAGTGGCATTGCGCCGTTTCAAGCGCACTATTGAAAAAAATGGTCTATTGACCGACTTGCGTGCACGCGAGTTTTACGAGAAGCCAACAGCTGAACGTAAACGCAAGAAAGCAGCAGCTGCTAAGCGCCATTACAAGCGCATCCGCAGCCAGATGTTGCCTAAGAAGCTGTACTAATAGAATTTAAAAGCTCTCTTCACCGAGAAGCTTTGAACCCGCTGACGGTGAAACGCAGCGGGTTTTTGCTTTTTAATTTGCGGCTTAACGACTGTTAATTGAACTAAAGGAATAATTCCATGAGTCTTAAAGATCAAATCACTGAAGATATGAAATCAGCCATGCGCGCAAAAGAAGTTACGCGCTTGGGCGCCATTCGTCTTTTGTTGGCTGCCATCAAGCAACGTGAAGTCGATGAGCGTCTGGTGGTGGACGATGCGGGCATAGTGGCAATTGTTGAAAAGTTAATTAAGCAGCGTAAAGATTCTATTTCTCAATTTGCAACTGCAGGCCGTGATGATTTGGTTGCGATCGAGGCGGCTGAAATGGAAATCTTGCAGGTGTATTTACCTGCGCAACTCACGGATGCAGAGGTAGAGACTGCTGTGGCAGCTGCGGTTGCCGCTACAGGCGCCAGTGGCCCGCAAGATATGGGTAAAGTTATAGGTGCACTGAAATCGCAGCTAGCGGGTAAAGCCGATATGGGCAAAGTTTCTACTTTGGTGAAAGCCGCGCTGGCTAAGTAAATTTTTAAGTAAGCTAAAGATTCTTACTTAACGAGATTACGCTGCCAAACCATGGCCCTCATCCCCCAATCCTTCATTGCCGATCTTTTAAATCGGATCGACATCGTTGATGTGGTTGGCCAGCACGTTAAATTAAAAAAGGCTGGCGCAAACTATCAAGGTTTATGCCCCTTTCATCAAGAGAAATCCCCTTCGTTTTCAGTTTCACCAAATAAGCAGTTTTATCACTGCTTTGGGTGCGGAGCCCATGGTTCAGCCATTAGCTTCTTAATGGAATATGCTGGATTGGGCTATGTAGATACCATAGAAGAATTAGCGCGATCTGCGGGTTTAACGGTGCCTCGCGAAGAACGTACCGCTAATGATGTTGCAAGGCAACAGCAGACGATGGCACTTAGCGAAGTGATGAGCGCAGCAGCAGACTGGTATCGCCAACAACTTAAAAATACCCCACGCGCTGTTGAATACTTAAAAGGGCGCGGGCTCACAGGGGAAATCGCAAAACGTTATACCCTAGGTTATGCTCCCGATGGATGGCAGGGGCTTGAAGCAGTTTTTGGTTCTTACTCTAATGATGAAGTTGCTAAAACCTTGTTGGAAGGTGGTTTACTCATTCAGAGTGAGCAAAGTGAAGGTCAGCAAACTGCCAGACGCTACGATCGATTCCGTGATCGGATTATGTTTCCGATTCGCAATCAAAAAGGTCAGACCATTGGTTTTGGTGGCCGCATCTTAGATCAAGGTGAGCCTAAATATTTGAATTCTCCAGAGACGCCGCTTTTTTCTAAGGGTAATACTCTGTATGGTTTATTCGAGGCGCGCCAAGCAATTCGTGCACAAGAATATGTTTTGGTGTGCGAAGGCTATATGGATGTTGTTGCGCTGGCGCAATTAGGATTTCCTAATGCTGTAGCAACTCTTGGTACTGCCTGCACTGCAAATCATGTGCGCATGCTCTTGCGTCAAACAGATCGTATTGTCTTTTCTTTTGATGGGGACTCTGCAGGTCAACGAGCTGCTCAGAGGGCTTTAGAGGCCTGCTTGCCTCTGATGTCAGACGATAAAGAAATTCGCTTTCTATTTTTGCCAACCGAGCACGATCCCGATAGCTATGTGCGTACTTATGGTGCTCCAGCATTTGAGAAGGCGATCAAAGAGGCAATGTCGCTTTCCAGTTTTTTCTTCAAGTTAGTTAGCGAAGGCCATGAGTTGACTACTCCAGAGGGTAGAGCGCAAACACATCATGCTGCTAAGCCTCTATTGCTATCAATGCCGCCTATTGCTTTGCGAACGCAAATTTTGAGGGAAGTAGCTATTCGGACAAATTCCACTCCTACCGAGCTAGAGTCCTTTTGTGGTCTTACGGTCGCCCCTGCGCCAGTCCAGCAAGCTTCTTACACAAATTTAGCGCCACGCGCTCCAAGCAATTCGAATCCAACTTCGGGAAATAGAGCTCCCGGGGCGCCATGGCAAAACTTTAAGGGCTCGGGAAAAAAGCCAGTAATGCAAAACATTCCCCCACCTCAAGGCCCCATGGACTTAGCTGAACAAATGTTGCGCGTTTTAATTCAGTACCCCCATTTGGGCAAAGATTTGGATGAAAACAAACGGGGACTTGCTTTGCAGGCATCTGAACAGCGCTCTTCTAAAGCATATGAGCTAATGAAAGACTTGTTAGCGCAATGCGATTTGGTGGAGCTCATTCCTGGTGAAAATGGAAAATCTCCAACAGTTGGAGCTGGCGCATTTGCTTTGTTTCAAGAGCAGCTTTCTCGCAGTGAGCTTGCCCCGCTTTATGAAGTACTCAGAAAACGGGTGATGGGCTCTGATCTGGATTTAGAGGGTGCGTCTGCAGACCTAGAGGGCGCCTTCAAGAAGCTTGAGTTAACTCACCTAAAACAGGAGATGACTGAGATTACTCAGAAAATTTCAGGGGGTGTGGCGACCGACGAAGATAGAGCGAGATATAGAGAGTTAGGCGAGCGCCTTAAATTTTCTTAAGAATTTACTGATTTAGCTCTAGAAAAGCTCAAAATTTACCCCATATTCTTATGTATGGGGAAGGTGAAAAAGTTGCAATCGACTATAATCCTTTCTTCCCAAGAAAAAACCGATTTAATTCAGCTACTTGCGCTTTATTTTCATAAAATTTTGGACAAGTAGACAACGTGGCTGTGCTTAATCAGTCGATATCAATAAACAGTAACGTGAATAAGTGCCAATAGATGCCTAATACCAAGACTAAAAAACCTGCTAAACCAGTTGCTAAAGCAAAAGCTCCAGCTAAGCCTGTGAAGGTGGTAGCTAAACCTCTAGCTAAGCCAGCGGCAAAAGCGCCAGCAAAACCGGTTAAGGTTGCAGCAAAGCCAGTAGCAAAAGTTCCGGCTAAGCCAGCAAAACCTGTAGCTAAATCTGTAGCTAAGCCAGCGGCTAAGGCGCCGACTAAAGCTCCAGCTAAACCTGTAAAGGCTGTAGCAAAGCCAGTGGCAAAAACTCCGGTTAAGCCAGCTAAGGCAGAAGTCAAACCCGCAGCCAAGACAGTAGCAAAAGCACCAGTGAAGGTTGTAGCAAAGTCTGTAGCAAAGCCAGCCGCTCCTGCTGCTAAAGCTGAGCTTGCTAAAAAGCTTAAGTCTGAGCCAGTTAAGGTAGCTAAAGCTGAGGCTGCTGCCGAGGAAAAAGCGGAAATAAAAGTCAAAAAGGCTAAGGCTGTTGAGGTTGAAGCTGAGGTTGAAGTTGAAGTAGTTGGTGAGGATGATAAAAAAGCCCGTGCCCGCAAAGCTAAAGCAGATGCTTCTGCGGAGGGTGCTGAACCTGTACTGACAGATCGTCAAAAAGCACGTGAGCGTAAAGCTAAAGAGAAGGCCCTCTTAAAAGAATTTGCTGCACAACAGCTTGGCTCTGAAGAGCAGCAAGAATTACGTCGCGCTCGTTTGAAGACCTTGATCAAAATGGGTATGTCCAAGGGTTACTTAACCCATGGCGAAATGAATGACGTGATGTCTGATGAGTTATCTGATGCCGATGCATTAGAAACTTTGATCAGCCTGTTAAACGATATTGGTATTACTGTTTACGAACAAGCTCCCGATGCTGAAACATTAATTCTGTCAGATAACACGGCTGCTGCTGCGTCTGAGGAAGAGGCTGAGGAAGAAGCTGAAGCAGCGCTTTCAACAGTGGATTCAGAGTTCGGTCGCACAACTGATCCAGTGCGTATGTATATGCGTGAAATGGGTACTGTTGATTTGTTGACTCGCGAAGGCGAGATCGTTATTGCCAAGAAGATTGAAGCCGGTCTTAAGGATATGGTGATGGCGTTGTCAGCTTGCCCTGTAACCATTGCTGAAATGTTGGCAAACATCGACAAGATCACTAGTGGTGAAATCGAGATCGATCAATTTGTTGATGGCTTGGTAGATCCAAATGCAGAAGATATTAAATTAGGACCAGAAGAGCCAGAAGAAGATCCAGACGCTGAAGAGGGTGAAGATGCTGGGGAAGATGAAGGCGGCGGTGGTGGCGGTGGTGCCAGTACAGCTAACGCGAAGCAGCTTGAAGAGTTAAAACAAATCTCCTTAGAGAAGTTTGCAATTGTTCGTGCTCAAGCAGAAAAAATGCGCAAGGCCTTTGAAAAAGAAGGTTACAACTGCCCGGCTTATATAAAAGCTCAGGAAGCTATTCGTAATGAATTACTTGGCTTCCGTTTGACGGCTAAGAGTGTTGAGAAGTTGTGCGACACCATGCGCTCACAAGTTGATCAAGTTTGGAAGTTGGAGCGCGGTATTGTTAATCTCCTCGTGGATAAAGTTGGCGTGAATCGTGGCGAAGTTTTAAAAGATTTCCCTAAGATGTCGATGAACTTAGAGTGGACAGCCAAGTTACTAAAAGAGAACAAGCCCTACACAGCCCTTTTAGAGCGTAACGTGCCAGCGATTCAAGAACTTCAACAGAAGCTGATTGATATCCAGACACGTGTTGTATTGCCACTGCCAGAATTAAAAGAAGTAAACAAGCAAATGATCGCTGGTGAAAAGCGTGCACGTGAAGCTAAGCGTGAGATGACTGTAGCTAACTTACGTTTGGTGATCTCTATTGCTAAGAAATACACCAACCGTGGTTTGCAGTTCTTAGATTTGATCCAAGAAGGCAACATCGGCTTGATGAAGGCGGTAGATAAATTTGAATACCGTCGTGGTTATAAGTTTTCTACTTATGCAACTTGGTGGATTCGTCAGGCGATTACCCGTTCTATTGCTGACCAAGCTCGTACGATCCGTATCCCAGTTCATATGATTGAGACTATCAATAAGATGAACCGTATCAGCCGTCAAATTTTGCAAGAAACTGGTCATGAGCCGGATGCTGCAACTTTGGCACTGAAGATGGAGATTCCTGAAGACAAGATTCGTAAGATCATGAAGATTGCAAAAGAGCCAATTTCCATGGAAACTCCAATCGGTGACGATGAAGACTCCCATTTGGGCGACTTCATTGAAGATGGAAATACTTTGGCACCAGCTGAAGCGGCCTTGCATGATTCAATGCGCGATGTTGTGAAGGATGTTCTGGATTCATTAACACCACGTGAAGCAAAAGTATTACGTATGCGCTTCGGTGTTGAAATGAGTACTGATCACACGTTAGAAGAGGTTGGAAAACAATTTGACGTTACTCGTGAGCGTATCCGTCAAATCGAAGCCAAAGCTTTGCGTAAAATGCGTCATCCAAGCCGTAGCGATAAACTCAAGACCTTCCTCGAGGAAGATTAAGTTAAAGACTTACGGGCCTATAGCTCAGTTGGTTAGAGCAGAGGACTCATAATCCTTTGGTCCCAGGTTCAAGTCCTGGTGGGCCCACCAATGAAATCAACGACTTAGGGAGAGATTCCTAAGTCGTTTTTCTTTTTGCACTACTAAGTATGCAATTAGACTCTAGAGATGCTCTATAGCAACCCTAATAAATATATGGTTCTGCTATTGGAGCAACGAACTATTTATAGAATGAGGCATGGAAGAGTCGGGGTTTTTTGCGGCTAAAACTCATCATTAAACGAGTGATAAATCTAGTTATTGCTCCTATTAGAATATTGTTTAAATTTGATAAGAATTAGCCATGGCCTCAACTACTCCAACAATTGCGGAATATGTCATCAATCGTTTAGCCGATTTAGGTATTGATCGAGTTTTTGGTGTTCCTGGTGATTATTCATTCCCATTTGATGATGCTATTGAAGCCTGTGATCGTCTGGAATGGATTGTATGTGCCAATGAATTAAATGCTGCTTATGCAGCTGATGGTTATGCGCGAATCAATGGCGTATCCATATTATCAACAACCTATGGTGTCGGTGAGTTGAGTGCTTTAAATGGAGTCATGGGAGCAAAATCACAGCGTTTGCCTGTATTCCATATTGTTGGCGCACCAAGCACTCAAATTCAAAAGCAAGGTTTAATTACCCATCACACTCTAGGTGATGGCGTGTATAACAACTTTAGAGTGGCATCTGAATTAGCATGTTGTGTCTTCGCTTATCTAACGCCTGATAACGTTGTTGAAGAAATGGAGCGGGTAATTCGTGAGGCGCTGCGTTTGAGCGCACCTGCCTATATTACTGTTCCGATGGACTTGGGCAAAATGCCTATCATTGGTAAGCCGGTTAAGGGTGCGCCCCTTTCTCGGATTACAAGAGCGCAAAGTGACCCAACTGCATTAAAGGCAGCTATTGAATTTATTGTTGGGAAAATTCAGGTTAGCAAAAACATCGTTGCGTTGCCAACCCAGTTTGCTAGTAATTTCGGCGCTCTAGAGCATTTAAAGCAGTTTTTGAATAAATCTAATATTCCTTACGCAACCACGCCGATGGATAAAGCGGTCATTTCTGAGGCGCATCCCAATTACTTGGGAATCTATAACGGTATGAACTCTAGCCCTGCTGTTTTAAAAGCAACCGTCGAAAGTGCTGATTTGGTATTGGATATTGGTGGCGTGGTTTTTGAAGACTTTAACACTACCTTTTGGACCGATAACATCGCTCAATCTAGGCTACTCACTTTAGGTGATCAATTTGTCAGATTGGGCAATACCATTTTTACTGGTGTTGTTTTAAGCGACATCCTTATGGGTCTCACCGATCGTATTAGCCTTGCTCCAAGACCAAATGATGCAAATACTCAACTACAGTTGCCGTTGGTAGGGGCGCCTAATGATCCAACTTCCTCCAATAACTTTTATCCTCGCTTGCAAAAAATGCTGAGATCAGGTGATGTATTGGTAGTGGAGACGGGTACATGCATCATGTACACAACACCGATGACCTTGCCTGATGGGGTTGGCTTTCAGACGCAAACATTATGGGGTTCGATTGGTTGGGCAACACCAGCGGCTGAAGGGGTATGTATGGCCAATAAAAAAGGAAGAACCATTTTGGTTACAGGCGATGGATCTCATCAGTTAACGGCCAATGAAATTGGTGTCATGGGGCGCTATGGCATTAAACCTATTATTTTTGTGTTGAATAACAATATATTTGGAGTTGAGAACGTTCTTAGTGAAATAGGGCCTTCTTATGATGAGCTGGCAAAGTGGAACTATTCACAAATACCTAGTGCAATGGGTTGTGATACCTGGTTTAGTGTAAGAGTGAGTACGGTAGGTGAGTTAGATGCAGCAATTGAAAAAGCCAATACCTTCGATGGTGCTTCTTATATTGAAGTCATGATCCCTGCTTCAGAAAGTCAGCCATTGCCGCTTGCTATACAAAATCAAATCTATAAAACGAATATTCCAGGAAAGACATAAAAATGTCCCAATCTACCCGCCGTCATTTTTTGAAGACTTCTGCTGCAGGGGTTGTTGCTGTAGCTAGCACGCAAGGATTTGCTCGGACATCTGAAATTTCTAAGAAGACTATTGCACAGGTGAGGGCATTAGAGGCTAGAGAAATTCAATCTACTACGGCCGATTGGGATGACGGCTTGGCTCACCCCATTCCTTATATAAACCCTCCAGGCAAAGGGAAAGATAGGGCAATCGTATTAGGTGGTGGCTCTGAATATATGAGCTCATTTTTAGTGGGTTACTTTCATGCAATGCTCGAGAACGGCGTGAATTTACGCTTAGCTGATATTGTCGTAGGCACATCTGCTGGTGCAGTTTTGGGAAGTGCTTTATTGGGCAGTCGCTTGGATCTATTTTCCGCAGAGTTTAATCTTTTGGCGGATTATCCTAAGATCATGGCTAAGCTAGTGCCCACAAAAAAGTTCTCGCCCAGTCAAGAGCGGGTAATGAAAATGGGGCTTGCTGCTGAAGATGGCAATCCCGATACTATTCAGGCAATTGGCCATGCTGCAATGGCCGCAAAATCTATCCCCTCCGAGAAATTTGAGACTAACATCAAGGTTTTCTTGGGCAATATGAAGAGCATCCCAGAGAAAATGTACATCACTACGATTGATTGCTACACCGCTGAGCGTTTGGTGATTGCCCCAAATTCAGGTATATCGGTTATTACGGCATGTGCTGCTAGCGCTTCTGCGCCTGGTGTAACTGGTCCAACCTGGGTAAAAGATCGCGTCTGTATGGATGGGAGTATTGGCTCTACAGAAACTCATTGCGATATTGTGGCTGGCTCTAAAAGGGCTCTAGTTGTTGCTCTGGCAGATACTATCGAACAGGAAAAGGAAGGGCTTCGTTTAAATCACTTGCCCAATACCATTGTGCAGGAAGTAAAAGATCTCGAGGCTGGTGGGACGAAAACAAAGCTAGTGGTTGTTGGCATGTTGCCCGGCAGAAAAACAATGAGCGTTGTGGATCCGTCAATTATGGAGCCCGCTATCAAGTATGGTTACGAGAGAGGGATGCAAGATTTACCTGAAATGAAAAAGTTTTGGGCGTAGTCAAGGAGAGGTAATAAGAGTGGCGAAAATTAAAATTATTTAGTCTAAGGTTCACGTCACGACTAACCGACTAGAAATTTAAAGTCCCTTTGGAAATGTTGACGGCAACCTCTTTGACGCAATCAATTGAAGCATTGGATTTGTTGTTGGTTGGCTCCAAAAGATTTCTGAAGGCCAAAAAAAACCCAGGAGCAAGTCCTGGGTTTTGATAATGATCTAAGGACGATTAGGCCGCTTGGATATTGGTAGCTTGTTTACCTTTAGGGCCTTGGGTAATATCAAACGTTACCTTTTGGTTTTCCTGAAGGGTTTTAAAACCACCCATATTAATTGCGCTGAAATGCGCGAACAATTCTTCTTCACTATCATCCGGTTTGATAAAGCCAAAACCTTTTGCGTCATTGAACCACTTAACAATACCTGTAGACATACAAACTCCATTACATAAACTTAAAACAACCGTGATGAGGGGCAATACTTTTTAATCAGACTCGCACTACAACACGCCAAAAAGGACTTCAATAAAAGCCTTATGGTCAATTGTTTGCTCTATTTACCAGCATGTCAAGGAATTAGATGAAAGAATTAACCCATATAGCCATTTTGAATGCGTTAAGGGCGATTTTATTAAAAATACTGATGAATTAATGTGGCGGGAAAAGCACT